>JBDSLC010000022.1:0-5680 GCA_039916585.1 Pyrinomonadaceae bacterium
TTCGGCATCCCGATCGCCGAGTGGCTCAAAGGCCGCCTCAATCCGCTGATGCACGAGATGCTTGATGGAAAGCGGTTAGGTGAGCAAGGGTTGTTCGATCCTGCGTATGTTAGTCGTCTCATAAACGAGCACGAATGCGGCAAAGCTTCACACCACAAGGAACTGTGGACATTGCTCGTATTTCAGCTGTGGTGCGACAACTTCCTGCGTGGAGCCTCGCGTTAGATTTGCCATGTTGCGCGTAATAGAAGACGAAGAAAAAGGTCTCGTGTTGGTTGGTGAATATGGAGTATCGGGCTTCATAGACGACCAACCTTGCCCAGAATGCTCTGAATTCCAAATATATTCGGATATTTATGATGCCTATTTCTGCGCTCAGTGTAATCTCTGGCTAGAATCGGCTTGCAATGATTCGACTTGCGAGTATTGTCGGAAGCGACCCGGGCAGCCCGTGCCGAGTTCGGCGGGAAGCTGATGGCTTCTGCATCGACTTTAATTCACGTATCATCAATCCTATGAAGCAACTTTACCCGGAGATCGAGCCCTTTGATTCGGGCATGCTGAAGGTTTCGGACATTCACGAGATCTACTACGAACGCGTGGGAAATCCGGAGGGGATTCCGGTCGTGTTTTTGCATGGCGGGCCGGGTGGTGGGTTGATCCCGATGTACCGGCAGTTTTTCGACCCGAAGGCTTATCACGTCGTGCTGTTCGACCAGCGCGGCTCGGGCAGGTCGACGCCTCACGCTGAGCTGGAAGAGAACACGACGTGGGATCTGATCAATGACATCGAGACGCTTCGCGAGAAATTTGGGATCGACAAATGGTATGTGTTTGGCGGATCTTGGGGTTCGACGCTGAGTTTGGCGTATGGGATCAATCACCCGGATCGATGCCTCGGGCTTGTGCTTCGCGGAATATTTTTGACTCGCAAGAAAGAGCTTGATTGGTTCTATCAGTACGGAGCGTCGGAGATATTTCCTGACTTCTGGGAACGGTTCCGAGACGCCATTCCCGAAGACGAACGCGGCGATTTTATGACCGCTTATCACAAACGGCTTACGAGCGACGACGAAGATGTTCGGCTTGACGCGGCACGGGCTTGGAGCACCTGGGAAGGATCAACGTCCAAACTATATCCGAGCCAGGACCTGATGGACCATTGGGAAGGCGCACACGAGGCCCTAAGCCTCGCGCGGATAGAGTGTCATTACTTTATGAACAACTCGTTCTTCCCGAGCGAGAATTATTTGATCGAGAATGTCGATAAGATCCGCGATATTCCGACGTTCATCGTGCAGGGCCGTTATGACGTGGTTTGCCCGATGACATCTGCGTGGGACCTTCACCGAGCACTGCCGGAGGCGGAGTTTGTCGTGGTGCCAGATTCGGGTCATTCCGTGTCGGAAAAAGGCATTACCGCGGCATTGGTCGATGCTATGGACAGGTTTCGGGATAAGGATAAAGCGGCGGCGGGTTGATCTCGGGTAAACCTAAATGCGAATTTAGCTGTATAATTAACAGCATTAAAGATAGAATTCGAACTTATTAACCAATATGCCTTTAGGAACTACAGAGATCATCCTGATCGTCGCCGTGCTTTTCCTGCTCTTTGGAGCGTCACGTTTGCCGCAGCTTGCGAAATCGATCGGCCAGTCGCGTAAGGCGTTCAAGGACGGAATGCGTGATGCCGAGGAAGAAGAAAAGGCTGAAAAGCAGCAGTTAAGCTCTCCCGCCGCTCCGCAGATCGCGGATATGAGCGACGAAGCTCTTGCCGAAGAAATGCGGCGGCGGGCCGAAGCCCGAGGATAAGAGGCCCGTCGATCATTTTAGGCTGAATTTCGTCCGGCGTTTATGATGCCGAACGAGCAGCGTATCACCAACTTCTCGTAGAGCTTTCGCTTCTCTGAATCTGTCGCCTCCCTCAATTTGGTCAACGCAAATTGCTGGATCGTCACGAGTGGAAGTACGATCTTTTCCCTTGTCCGAACCGACCTCTGCTCCACGGGCGTGTCCGACATCAGTTCGGACGTTCCGGTTATTTTCGAAACATACTTCAACGTTCGGTCGAACTCGTCCCGAATCTTACTCCAAATAGCTCCATAAGCCGGATCGTGTTCGAGAAAGGCGGTTAGGCCGAAATGTGTCTTTTGCATCGCCATCTCGCAGTTGTCGATCAGGGTTTTGAAGAAGGCGTTCTCGCCATACATCTGTGCGATCCTTTCGATCTCCGGTTCAAGAGCTTGCAACGCCGACCCGACTCCGTAAAATCCCGGCACGTTCTGCTTGATCTGACTCCAGGCACCGACAAATGGGATCGCCCGGAGATCGTTCAGCGTCAGTTCGCCTTGTCCCCGTTTCGCGGGACGACTGCCGATGTTTGCCTGAGCGTAGAATCGCATCGGGCTCACATCGGACAGATATTTCATAAAGTCAGGATCCCCTTTCAGATCGACATACGCATCGAAGCTGCTTTGGGCAAGCCGCTCGGTGATCTCGAACTCTTCAGCGGAAAAGGTTTCCGCCCGGGGTGAAAGGATCGGGTCGTGAAGGCCGGCGTTGACGAGCTGTTCGATGTTGTACTTGGCCGCGTCTTTTGTACCAAAGTTGGAACTCACCGTTTGTCCCTGCACGGTGACCTCGATCCGGTCGTTGGCGATGTTGCGGCCCATCGATGCGTAGAAGCGATGCGTCCTTCCACCACCGCGCGCAGGTGGGCCGCCGCGTCCATCGAAGAACACCACGCAAATATCGAACTCGGCAGCGAGCCTTGTCAGCCGATCTTTAGCCTTGTAAATACTCCAGTTTGCCATCAGATAGCCACCGTCTTTTGTGCCATCGCTGAAGCCGAGCATGATCGTCTGGCGGTCGGCGCGTCGGCGGAGATGATCGCGATACTGCGGCATTTCGTAAAGCTGCCTCATTGTGCCTTCGGCGTGTTCGAGATCGTCGATGGTCTCGAACAGCGGCACAACATCGATATCGATCTGCTCCTTCTTCCAACCCGCGAGAAGAAACAGACCCATCACCTCGATCACGTTCACGGCCCCGCGGCACTGGCTGATGATGTATCGCTCGCACCCTTTCACACCATTCTCAGCCTGGATCGTAGCGATCGAATTCACTGTTGCGAGAGTGTCTGCCGTTATGCCGTCTGGAGGAATTGCAGTGAGTTTGCCGGCGCCCAGCAAGGAGTCGATCTTCTGTTCTGCCGTCATCGATGCGTATCCGTCGATCAACTCCGACAGGATGGATGTATGAACCGCCGCCTCCTGACGAATATCGAGCGATGCGAAGTGGAGGCCGAATGTCCGCACATTATCGAGCAACGAGTCAACCGTCTCGATAAACAGCCCGTCGTGATTTTCGGCGATGAGCGCGCGGATCGATATAAGCCGCTGTTCAATATCTGCGACAGAAAGTGTGGCGGTTTCGGTCACGAATGCTTCGTGATAAAGCAGCGATTCGAGATCGGCAATGGCACTCTCGACCCCGGCAAACGTCAGCCTTCGTTTGAGCCGCCGGATGTCGCGGTGATAACAGCGGACTATCGCTTTTCGAAGCAGTCTGCCGACCTGCAGCGTCGTTTCGCTCGTTACGAACGGGTTTCCGTCGCGGTCGCCGCCGGACCAGAATCCGATCCGAATCAGATCATTCAGATCGAGGCCGAGATCTTTGGCCACCGGTCGAAGGTCATCCTGGATCGCTCCGACCGCTGCGTAGAAGACGTTCTCGAGATACCAGATCTGGCTTGCGGCTTCGTCGACCGGCGTCGGCTTGGACTTTTTGAAGAATGGCGTTCGACCTAGCTGCTGCAATAGAAGGTTGATAGTCGGGATGTCGCCGGAATTGATCGCGGGTTCGAGGTCGTTGATGATGCCGAGCACGGTCCCAGGATAAAACTGCGTCGGATGGGCGGTGAGTACGAGGCGTATTGAGAACTTCGCGAGGCGTTCTTTAAGCCGAGCGAAGTTGTCAGTTTGCTCCACCGATGCAAGCAGATGGCTGATAGTTCCCTTGCCGTCCATATCGTGCAGTTCGCGAAACGCGGCGTCCTCAAGCGCGTCAAAGAGTACGACTTGCCGCTCCGCATATTGAACGAAGCGAAAAAGCAGATCGACTTCGCCGTATTGTTTGAGAAAGCCTTCGACAATCTCGGTCGGGCTCTTACCCTTTGAAAACCCCTCATCGCAAGCCTCGCTAAACAGCGAAAGCAGGATGCCCGTTCGATCGACGCCGTAGAATGGCAGCGAGAGAAACAGGCTGTTATACAGTTGGAACTTGATGCCTACAAACTCTTGAAATTTGTCGCCCGTTAGGCTCTTATGTCCGATCATTGCTTTGATTGTATTACACCTGAATCCACCGAACTGTTGCGGCCCTCCAAAATTTCCATTGACATTGATTCAACGCAAGTACTAATCTTGCATTCGGCCCATGTGGCTAACGTTTAATGCTGAACCGAAACTCTACCATTGATTTTTCATCCATCGCCAGCGATCTCGCGGCCGTGGAAATTTGTGTCAGCATTAGCATTATCGTCATTATTCCGCCGGTCGGATAGGGCTTAAGTATTGCGACGGTTAAACGTCGAAGCCACTATCCGAGACGCAGGATAGTGGCTTTTTCTTTGTTCGAAATTGGTTGACAGGTATAAATACTTGTCATAATCTTGAGAAGATCAAAACTTTTGTTAATATGCGTTCTTAACACGTTACCGATCAGAAAATGGAAGTAGCCACTCAGACACGTCCGACGGTCGCTCCCGCACGCGTCACAATTTCCGAAATCGAGAAAGTTCGCGGCGCCGAGGTCTTGATCAAAGGCCTTATCGCGAACGGTGTGGATACCATATTCGGCCTGCCGGGCGGTGCCGTACTTCACATCTACGACGAGCTTTGGCGGTATCGGGAACATTTGACTCACTACCTCGTCCGCCACGAACAAGGAGCTGTTCATGCGGCTGAGGGATTTGCTCGGGCGACCGGCAAGACGGGCGTGGCTCTCGTCACTTCGGGCCCGGGTGCGACCAACGCCGTCACCGGAATCGCGACCGCATATATGGATTCGATCCCGTTAGTGGTGATCACCGGTCAGGTGCCGAGTGCGATGATCGGGACGGATGCGTTTCAAGAGGTCGACACGTTTGGAATAACGCTCCCGATTGTCAAACACAGCTATCTCGTCCGTAACGTTCACGATCTTGAAGACGTCGTAAATGAGGCGTTCTACCTCGCCCAGGAAGGTAAGCCCGGGCCGGTCGTGATCGACATTCCTAAAGACGTAACCGCGCAGTTGACCGAGTATCGCGGGGCTCAGAACGCGACTCTCTTGTTCGAAGCTGCGAATTCGAAGGCGTCTATTGAGACGATCGAACTAGCCGCGGAGAAGATTCTCGCTGCTCGCCAACCTGTCTTTTATGTAGGCGGTGGCGTTGTAACAGGCGACGCTGCGGACGAGCTCGCGAGGGTCGTAGAAATGCTTGGCGTGCCCGTTACGCCTACGCTTATGGGACTCGGCGGATTTCCGACAGCTCATCCACAGTGCCTCGGTATGCTCGGGATGCACGGAACGTATGCCGCGAATCTTGCGGTCGCAGAAAGTGATCTGCTTGTTGCGATCGGCGTCCGATTTGACGATCGTGTGACCGGAAAACTCAACACTTTCGCCCCGAACGCCG
>JBDSLC010000023.1:0-25464 GCA_039916585.1 Pyrinomonadaceae bacterium
TGCTCATGATGTGACTCTTCGACCGCCGCGCAACAGTTCGAAGGGGTCCGGATCGAATAGCCTCTCATATAGGCATCATGAGCGGTGAAGAAAACGCATATATCCGTCGTGACCCCGGCTACGATCACCGACCCGACGCTGAGGTGGTGCAATAAGTTACTTAGGCCCGTGGCGTAAAAGCCAGAACGCTGCGGCTTCACCAGCCAGTGATCATCGGGTTCAGGGCCTAGGCACTCGAGCACCAGGCGGGCCTTCTTTGATCTGACCTTCAGCTCTGCCAAATCGTGAGCCCGGCGCTCACCACCCTCACCTATCCCGTCGTTCACGTAAATAACTGGCACGCCGGCGGATTTCAGCTGCGATCTCAGATCCGCGAGCGGCTCGAGGATACGGCGAGTATTCGCAAAAAGCTTATTACCATCCTCGAATTCAAAGTGCGAGATCATGTCAACGATGAGCAAGGCCTCGCCGGTCGGTGATGTGATAAGGCGAGATGAGCTCATTATAAGTACCTCATACCTATGGGGAAGCAACTCTCGTACCACATGGCGATTGAGCACTAGCTTATGAATGGGGAGTGGAAGACAGGTTTCGACCAAAGAACCTTAATAACTAAGCTGCATTGATCGTGTGCCAATTCGAACTCAGCCAATCTTTCGACGCTGGTTGTATCAATCCGGTACGCGACCCACATTCCTCGGCGACGTGAAGAAAAGCTACAAGTATTCTTCCATACCGACTTGAAAACCAATCCAGCTAATATATTTCTCTGCAAATGCCATTTACTGGGCCCGGCCAAACACTGAAACGCCCCAAATTCGTGAGGTGTTTCTCCTTTGCCGGCGTCGGTTGATGATCAGGAAGGCTGCGGCGGCTAACTAGAGGATAGAAAAGGAATATGCATTGCATCTGCGATGCATACTTAAGTGAAGCGTGAAGCATTTATCCGAAGCAGTCTGAAGTTCTGATAGAGTGGTTGCTGAATAATAACGTTAGGCAGCCGGTCAGGTGAGTTCCTTATCGATCTACCATTACAAAACTATGGAAGAAACTAATGGCGCAGCTAAAACACCTGACGAGCCGCACAAGGATTTCATTGCCGTTGGAATTGGCGCTTCGGCCGGTGGGATAGGGGCCTTAAAAGAGTTCTTCGCGGCGATGGACCCGAATTCGGGGATGGCATTCGTCGTGATCCTACATCTTTCGCCAAAACACGACAGTTCGCTGGCCGCGATCCTGCAGAAAGAAACGTCGATGCCGGTACATCAGGTAACCGGTACCGCAAAGGTCAGGCCTAATGAGGTCTATGTAATCCCGCCGAACAAGCAGTTGGCGATGTTGGACGGTTCCATAGGAGTGACCGAAGCGTCAACGACTCGTGGTGTTCGCGTATCCATCGATCTGTTCTTCCGAACTCTCGCAAGTGCATACGGCCGCAACGGCGTCTGCGTGGTCCTCAGCGGAACGGGGACTGACGGCACGGTTGGCCTGAAGCATGTGAAGGAAAGCAATGGTTTTGCTATCGTTCAGGATCCGGGCGATGCGGAATACGTCACGCGGCGGCTTGAGGAGGAACTCCGCCGGACTAAAGACCGGTTACGTACCACCATCGAGCAACACGAAACGTCTATAGAAGAACTCAAGGCTTCTAACGAGGAGCTACAGGCAATAAACGAGGAGCTTCGTTCTGCGTCCGAAGAACTTAAGACGAGCAAGGAAGAACTGCAGTCAGTAAATGATGAATTGACCACCGTTAATCACGAGCTAAAGGACAAGATCGAGGAGGTCTCGCGAACGAATTCCGATCTGCAGAATTTGATGTCATCGACCGATATCGGAACTATATTTCTCGATAAGAGACTGCGCATCAAACGATTCACGCCGTCCGTTCAAGAGCTTTTCAACCTTATAACGACAGACATCGGACGGCCGCTCGAACATCTGACACACAAGCTTGAGTACACCAAGCTGAGCGACGATGCAGAGACCGTTCTGCGTACACTTACGCCTATCCAGCGTGAGGTTCGTGATACTGTCGATCGCACATATCTGCTCCGTATGCTCCCGTATCGCACTATCGACGACAAGATCGAGGGCGTGGTTGTGACGTTCATAGACATAACTGACCGAAAGGCTGCCGAGGAAATACTACAAGAGCGATCAGATGAGATCTCCCGCTTCAATTCGGCTATGGTTGGGCGTGAGACACGGATGATCGAGCTAAAGAGTGAGATCAACGACCTCCTCGAAAAGTCAGGACTCGAGCACCGTTATCTGGTTGAATTTGACGCAGACGAAGAAGGAAGTGATGATGCCCCGGAGTAAGCGGTCAGTTAAATTACGCGGGACTGACGCCGAAAGCACCGTCGGCGGTATTCCTGAGCTGACCGAGGCCCGGAACGCTCGGCTCGCGGCCCTGAACGTAATGGAGGACGCGGTCTTATCGCGCGAAGCCTTGCGACAAAGCGAGGAACAGTTTCGGCGCGCGATCGAGGACGCACCCATCCCCACGATAATCCACGCCGAGGACGGCGAGGTCATGCAGATCAGCCGCTCCTGGACAGAGTTGACCGGCTACGCGAAAGAGGATGGCGATGTCATCCAAAGCTGGCTGACCCGTGCCTATGGATTTGGCGGCAACCTCGTACGAGAGGCCATGAAGAAGAGGTTCGGACCGCCGCCCGGGGAGACGATGCGAGCGATCGTATTCGACATCACGACCAGGGGTGGAGAGCAACGAACATGGTCGTTCAGCGCGTCGTCGCCCGGAACGCTGCATGACGGCCGCAACTTCAGCGTTGGAATGGCGGTAGATATTACGGAGCGTGTACGGGCGGAGGAGGCCTTAAGAGTTCTTGCGACGGAAAGGCAGCACGCGCTTGACGCGCTTCAGGCGATCTACGACAACTCACCAGTGGGAATGCTTCAATTGGACCGCGACCTTCGCTACATTCGAATTAACGACAAACTTGCCGCGATGAACGGCATTCCTGCTGCCGATCATATCGGGAAAACGATATTCGAAGTAGTTCCAGAGATTTCTCCTGCGGTCGCAGACACTTTCGTCAAGGTGATGGAGACCGGCGACGCTGTGATGGATGTAGAACTGTCCGGAACCACCGCCGCCAACCCGAACACTAAGCATACGTGGCTCGAATCCTGGTGGCCGATGTATGACACCGCCGGCAACATCGCGGGCATTAACGTCTCCGCACACGACATCACCGACCGTAAACGTTCCGAACAGCTCTTGCGAGATTCCGAGGAACGGATGCGCTCGTTGACGGACAGCTTTACGGATTATGCGATTCTATCGACGGACCGCGACGGAATCGTCGAGAGTTGGAATCCGGGAGCCGCGAACATCTTTGGATTCACTGAGGACGAGATAATTGGCCAGTCGGCTGAACGGCTTTTCACTCCAGAGGATGTCGCTAACGGGGTGCCCGAGGAGGAAATGAGGAAAGCGAGAGAGTTCGGCCGAGCTTTGGACGAACGCTGGCATTTGCGTAAGGACAATTCCCGTTTTTTTGCTAGCGGCGTAATGGTGCCGCTGGTCGCCGCCGGCGAGCACGCAGGATATGCCAAGATCGCGAGAGATCTTACCGAAAGAAGGCGCCAGGCGGAGGAACTCCAAACAGCCTATGAGGAAATGGAGAACCGCGTTCGCAGTCGGACGCAGGAACTCGCCGCTGCCAATCTGTCACTTACGGAAGAGATCAATGAGCGTAGAAGTGCGGAACGAAAGCGGATAGGACTTTTACATCGTATTGTTACGAGTCAGGAAGACGAGCGCCGGAGAATTGCTCGGGATCTTCATGATCAACTGGGGCAGCGATTAACAGCCCTCAGGCTCAAGCTCGCGGCACTTAGCGATCTATGCGTGGATCAACCGGAAATGTTTGATCGCACCATTCGCATTCAGCAGATCGCTGAGCTTTTGGACTCAGAAGTGGGCTTTCTTGCCTGGCAAATTCGCCCGACCGCTCTCGACGAACTAGGACTGGCCGCCGCGCTCGAAACTTTTGTCGTCGAGTGGTCACGGCATTACAGCAGGCCGGCAGAGTTTCACGTGTCCGGAATTCAAGGACTTAGTCTCCCTCCCGAGGTAGAAACTCAGATATATCGGATCACTCAAGAAGCGCTCAATAACGTTACCAAACATGCTAAGGCGGAGAGTGTGTCCGTGATACTTGAGAGGATCGAGAATCATCTTGTCCTGATCGTGGAAGATGACGGGGTCGGGTTCGATCCCGCAGCCGTGGAACAACTGCCGACTGATATAGATGGAATGGGACTCGCGGGAATGAAGGAGCGCGCGGAGCTCATCGACGGTGAGATCGAAGTGGAATCGAAAGGCGGTTCGGGTACTACAATTTATTTGCGGGTACCTCTTACAACGGGAGACGCCGGAGCTGGTAAATATGAGTGAGCCGATCAGAATTCTTATCGCGGAAGATCACAAAACAGTGCGTGAGGGCATCAAGATGCTCGTTCAGGCACAGGCCGACATGGAAGTCGTGGGCGAGGCGGGAGATGGCGAGGAGGCCATCAAGCTGACGATCGAGCTTTCACCCGACCTGCTTCTCATGGACGTATCGATGCCCGGAATGAACGGCTTAAAAGCTACGAAGGAGTTGAGAAAGATCCGGCCTTCGATTCGTATCCTGACCCTCACGCGGCATACGGATGATGGATATCTTCGTCAGCTTATAGGAGCGGGAGCGAATGGCTACGTACTGAAGCAGAGTGCCCCAGAGCAATTGATCACGGCGATCCGATCGGTAGCCAGCGGCGAAGCTTTTCTCGACCCCAGCTTGACGCAGCGAGTCTTGGGCGGCTATTCGAACCGGGTGCCTGCACTGCGCGGCGAAAAACAGGGAGAGTTGTCAGCCCGAGAGGAAGAAGTGTTGAAGATGATAGCTCTGGGGTACAGCAACAAGGAAGTGGCGGGCAGGCTTGATCTTAGCGTCAAGACGATCGAAGCCCACAAAGCCAATGCAATGCAAAAGCTTGGATTCTCAAGCCGCATTGACGTTGTTCGCTACGCCGTTCTCCAAGACTGGCTGGACGAGGACTGACTCAGGGAATCCCCTTAGAGAGTGTCGCTCTTCCTAATAGTCCTCTTGATCGAAATAAGTAATCATCACAGAGTTTAATAACTACTTAATTGCTAGCCAGACATTTTCCTCCCCAGGTCGTGAACTGGCATGGGTCGAAAGATCTACCTTCGGGGCCGTCATTGGCCCCTTTTTTTGTTCGCGGACGCGGGGTCGGGGAATTCCCTTAGTCTGATTATCCACCTTCCTAATTACTGCAGAACGTTGGTTTCCCGATAATCGTAATTAAGCCAAACATCGGGATCGGAGCGGAGAGGCGATTCTCAATTTTTCTCGTTCGTTCGGCTCACATCAAGGGGTGGGGCGGCGCGGGCCGCCCCTTTTAGCCCAAACCCTTATAGTGTGGGATTTCCTTTAACGGCGGCGACCTCGGTCATTTACAACCCCATGTTCAGCCAGGAAAAACATGTTACATACAGAATTTATAACTCCGACACGTTCTCACGATTGGGAGGCGGTCACTTACGCGCCGGCAGTGCCCCGCCGTCACACGGCCGACCGGATCGAGGGAGAGTCGTTTCAGACAAAAAATCAGGTCCTTAACAGGCTTCCGACGTCTACGCTCCGGGGGATAGCTCCACATTTGAGACGTGTGGACGTTCAGCGGGAACAGTTTCTCTTCCAGCAGGACGACGATCTCGAATTCATCTATTTTCCCGAGACTGCGGTAATTTCTGAACTCCATCTCCTGGACGATGGCCGAATGGTGGAAGTAGCGCTGAGCGGACGAAACGACGCTATTGGTGTTGCCTGTCTGTACAATGCTCTCCATATTTCCAACTGTGTGATCGCGACCCAAGCGGGAAGCCTCCTTCGAATGGAAAGCGTTTTGCTCAAGAAATACTGTCAGACGGAACCGGACCTACCCCGGCTTCTCCATTCGACCTTAGAGTCTTACATTCGCCAGATCTCGCAGCGCGCGGTCTGTAACATGTATCACTCGATCCAAGAAAGGCTTTGCACGTGGCTGCTGCTTGTCGATGAATTGAGCGGACGAAAAACCCTCCGACTTACTCATGAGCAGATCTCCAGGGCTTTGGGAGTATATCGTCCCAGCATAACGTGCATTGCCTTGGAACTACGGCACGCGGGCATGATCGACTACAAACGCGGTGGCATTTCCATCATTGATCGAAGCGCCTTGGGTAAGGCTGCCTGCGATTGCTATCAAGAGCTGCGATCTGATCAAGATCGATTCTAAAAAACAAATTATGCGCACAATGTTTCCGAATAGATTGATCGCCGGAGCAGACCTCATTTGTTTCTCACATCTCAGATGGGACTTCGTCTACCAGCGCCCACAGCATTTGATGAGCCGCTTTGCGCGGGATCGGCGGGTGTTCTTTATCGAGGAGCCGGTTGAGCATGCTGGAGAACCGGGTTGGGTATTCACGACAGTTGAGGAAAACCTGATCCGATGCGTTCCGAAGCTGCCTGATTCGATCCCCGAAGAACACCGAATTGGCGCATTGCAGTTTTTGGTGAACATTCTTGCCGATAAGTACGAATGTCACGAGGCGATCCAGTGGTTCTACACTCCGATGATGTTGGATTGGTCCGTCGGCCTATCGCCAGTGGCAACTATCTATGACTGCATGGACGAGTTAAGCAAGTTTCGGTTCGCACCGGGCGGCATTGTCGAGCTGGAGCGACGGTTATTCGATAAAGCCGATATGGTTTTTACGGGCGGGCACAGCTTGTACAAGGCCAAAAAGGAACAGCACGGGTCAGTCCACGAGTTTCCTTCCAGTATCGACGGTCCCCATTTTCGCCGAGCTCTGTTCGAGCGGGATGAGTTGCCGGAACAGGTCGAAATGGCTCACCCGCGCATAGGTTATGCGGGAGTAATTGACGAACGAATTGATCTCGAAATGATTGCGGGAGCAGCCGATTTGAGACCTGAATGGAACTTCATAATGCTTGGGCCGGTCGTGAAGATCGACCCGGATGCGCTCCCACAGCGACCCAATATTCATTATCTGGGAATGAAAGACTATAAGGATCTGCCGCGGTATTTTGCCGGATGGGATGTGGGAATGATGCCTTTTGCGCTAAACGAATCAACCGAGTTCATCAGTCCCACGAAAACGCCAGAGTACTTGGCAGCGGGACTACCGGTCGTCTCAACGGCCATAACAGATGTAGTTCGTCCCTACGGTGAATTGGGCCTCGTGGAGATCGCAAGCGATGCTCAGGATTTTGTAGATTCAGTCGACCGTGCCATCCGCAGCGACAAGGTTGAAAGGCTGCGAAGTGCGGATATATTCCTGTCCGAACGGTCGTGGGATCATACGTACAGAGCGATGAATAAGCTGATACAGTCGCTCGCAAAGAAACCAAGAAATCTGGAGCCGACTGCGAACGTCGGCCAAAGGCCGAGTTTCAGCTACGCGGCTTAACCGCCGGGTGATGAATTGCCGAACAAGGAGTTGGGGTGAATGTTTGATTATTTGATAGTGGGGGCTGGTTTTGCCGGTGCAGTGCTTGCGGAGAGGCTCGCAAACGGGTCAGGGAAAAAGGTGCTGATCTGCGATCGCAGACCACATATCGCTGGGAATGCTTACGATGAATACAACGATGACGGAATACTCGTCCATAAGTACGGCCCTCACATTTTTCACACAAACGCGAAGGATGTGTTCGACTATCTTTCCCGGTTTACCGAGTGGCGTGAATATCAGCATCGCGTTTTAGCGTCGGTCGATGGGATGCTAGTACCGATCCCGATCAATCTGGACACCATCAACAAGTTATATGGATTGAATCTGGACTCGCGTTCGATCCAGGAATTCTTCGATGAGGTTAAGGAGCCGCTAGAGAGCATTAGATCCTCGGAAGACGTTGTGATCAGCGCTGTTGGCCGGGAGCTTTATGAGAAGTTCTTCAGGGGCTACACGCGTAAACAATGGGGACTTGACCCCTCGGAACTCGATGCTTCGGTCACGGCACGAGTGCCTACACGGACTAACCGTGATGATCGATATTTCACCGATGTATATCAGGCCATGCCCAAGTATGGATACACGAGAATGTTTGAGCAGATGCTCGACAATCCGAACATTAAAGTTCTTCTAAACTGCGATTATCGAGAGGTGGAGGACGAGATATCGTTTCGAGAAATGATCTACACCGGGCCGATAGATTCATATTTCGATTATCGCTACGGAAAGCTACCGTATCGATCTCTCGAGTTTCGGCACGAGACGTACGACGGTGAAGTTTTTCAGCCGGCTCCGGTGATCAACTATCCAAACGAACAGCCTTATACACGGATTACCGAATTCAAATATCTAACGGGACAATCGCATTCTAAGACTAGCGTTGTTTATGAATATCCGCAGGCGGAGGGCGATCCTTATTACCCGATTCCTAAGCCCGAAAACGCAGAGATCTATGCGGATTACAAGGCCCTTGCCGACGCCGAACCCAACGTACATTTTGTCGGCAGACTTGCCACGTACAAGTATTACAACATGGACCAAGTGGTCGCTCAGGCACTAACTTTATACGGTAAGTTGGTCGGAGAGAAGCGGCGAACGGCAACTGCACTTCAGGCAACTGGGGCATTCGTAAATGGGAACTCAAATGGGCATCGTAACAGTTCCGCCGCCAATTAAACTGCGGCAGGTGTCGGAGCGAGATCTTTGAAAAGCTGGTCGAAGCTCGCCATTTTTATGGCCGTGAGGCACCTTCCGACGGCTCGGATGAAGCCATTGTTGTGGAAGTAATAGTTTAACCGATTAAGCCGTTACTCTCGGCCGTCCCCGAGTCCCGTCTTTTCTAACAGGTCCATCGCACGAAACTGCAGGGCATCAGCAGTTCTCCGCGCCTGATCTGAATCGTTATGCAGAATAATAAAAATTTAATTATGGAAAACAGTAGTAAGGACCTAACGAAGCCAGTTTCTCCCATGCCTGAGCAGTCGCAAGAGCGGCCCGGAATTGAGAGCTTAATGGACCCGGCGCCGCGATTCGTGGCTCGCGATATTAAGGGATCGGGCAGATTATCGGGAAAGAGAGCACTGATCACCGGCGGAGATTCCGGAATCGGGCGAGCCGTGGCCGTGCTATTCGCACGAGAGGGTGCTGACGTCGCGATTGTGTATACGCCCGGTGAAGAGTCGGACGCCCAAACCACGGCGGACTATGTAAAAAAGGAAGGCGCGAAATGTTTTCTTTTTCCTGGAGACGTTAAAGACCCGGAGTTCTGTAATTCGGCGGTAGAAGAGACGGTCTCCTCTTTAGGCGGATTGGATATACTCGTGAACAACGCCGCGTATCAGCATCATCAAAAGTCGATTGAGCTAATTTCTGATGAGCAATTTGATGAGACCTTTCGAACCAATATATACGGATACTTTTATCTTGCTCGGGCCGCCGTCAAACATATTCCGGCAGGTGGGGCGATCATCAATTGCGGATCGATCACTGGATTCGAAGGAAGCAAGGAGCTCATAGACTACTCCGCCACAAAAGGGGCGATCCACGCTTTCACCAAGTCACTTGCGCAAAATCTGGTCGAAAAAGGAATTAGGGTAAATTGTGTATCGCCTGGCCCGGTCTGGACTCCGCTCAATGTGGCAGATAAAGATCCCAAAGAGGTTGGCGAGCACGGAGCCGACACGCCAATGAAGCGTCCGGCCCAACCCGAAGAAATCGCGCCATCTTTTGTATTCTTTGCTTCAAATGCGGACTCGAGCTACATCACGGGCGAGGTATTGACACTATTGGGCGGCGAGACCCGAGCCTGACCGACCGAAATAGGCAACCGGATTTTGAATGCCGCAGACGCTCGTCGCGCGATAGTCTCTTCACTGGGGACCTGGGCTCTTAAGCCGAGGAGAGTTCTTTTTGAAAATTCCCGCTTGGGGAGTATGTAGAGCCTCCAATTTCGTCCTCCAAATTCCAACAACCTAATTGGTGCCAACAGGGAATATCTTCCAGTACACGAACCCATTATTTGAGACCACCATACCTAATTGTGAGGTACAGGCGGCGGTATTTGATAGCCATCCTACATACTAGGCGCGCGATAAAACATTTTATCGACGTGTTAGGATTGAGATTGCCATGTTGCTAAAAAGCCGCGTCAGCACTTACTCAGACCAACCCATCAAATACACGTAAACGCGGATCTTCTTTCCTGACATAGAAGCGAAACCGAGCCGGTTCCATCCACGAATGAGGTCCGGTCTGAGAGGCCTAAGCAAAGCACGTAGCGAGCCGTCTTTTGCCGATCAGATCCGTTTCATGCGAGACTTAGACCTCAGATGTACATGGCAAAACGCTCACAGGCGTCCTACAAAGCCGCTGGAAGTACCGCTGGGCTAACGCTTCCAATGAAGAGTGGCAACAGATCGTTGCCTAAGCCAAAGCGCACGAAGATCTTTAGTCCTAAACAAATGGTGCTTTATAGAAGCCCTTTAGAATCAACAACCTAGGAGGTATATATCGTAAAAGCAATTTTGATGGATTTTAACGGGGTCATTATCGATGATGAGCCGATACAACACGCGGCCTACAAAGAGATATTTGGTGCTGACGGCATCGACGTGACCGACAAGATGTATTACTCGCGGTTGGGGATGGACGATAAGACGTTTGTCTCGTCGATCCTTGAGGAAGCCGGAAAGCCGGCGGATATGGATCGCGTGCTCGAACTCACCTCGGCGAAGACGGCGCATTGGCGAGACATTGTTTCGGATGCGATGCCGATCTTCGAGGGCGTCGAGAATTTTGTGCGGAAATGCTCGCAGGAATTGTCGATGGGCATCGTGAGCATGGCGAAGCGCGAGGAGATAGATTTCGTACTTGAAAAGGTCGGGATCGCAGATTGCTTCTCAGTCGTCGTGAGCGCGGATTCGGTCTCTGTGTGCAAGCCTGACCCTCAGTGCTATCGACTCGGTTTTCGCGATCTGGATCTCGCCCGGACGAGCGATGGGCACTTGCCAATGGTTCATGCGGACTGTCTCGTGATCGAAGACTCGCCGCCAGGAGTTCAAGCCGGACGATCAGCCGGCATGCCGGTCTTGGCGGTTACAAATACCGTCTCTGCAGATCAGTTGCGTGCAGCCGGAGCCACCGCGATCGCAAAGCGACTGGATGATTGGTTTCCTGAGTCGATGCGACGCGTGTTTGTGTAGAGTTCAAAGGTGAAAAAGTGAAAATGCGAAAAAGTTACGATCCTGGAATTGCAACTTTTTCACTCTTTCACTTTTCCCCATTTCCACTTTTTTATGGCTGAACATTTCATTTCCCGGGCGGATGCCGAATCGAATCTACTCGCATGCGCTACGTATTTAGCCGAGTCGATCGAGAGTTCGGACGGGCATGCTGAAGGGATATCGGCGGTCGTTCCGCGTTATCTCGAACAGGGGAACGTCGATCTAGCGGCGGAACTGGCGAATACGGTAGAGGACCCGTTCATGCGCGATCGGCTGCTTATACAGGTGGCTGAAAAGTGCGCTGCGGTCGATGACGATGAGTACGCAATGCAATTGGTAGATGCGATCGAGGATCCCGGGATGCAAGCTGAAGGCCGTGAGCGGATCGGCATTCTCGAAGCTAGCAAAGGTAATTTCGAGGCCGCACGCCGTGTTGCGGAATCTATGGGTCACCCGGACCACATATATGCGGCGATCGCGGGCAAGATGCATTCGGACGGGGACTTTGCGGCTTTCAAACAAGAGGTTGATCAGATCGAGTTTGCTGCGGCTCGCGTTTCGGCTTATACGGGCATTGTTCACACGGGGATTGCGGAGGGCAATGTCGAAGGTCTTGTTGATCTGCTCGATTCTGCTGTTAATGACGCAGTCGAGATCGAGCATGACGAAGAGCGGATTCGGGCGCTTATCGAGATCGGGACGCTTTACGTCGATGCGGGAGCAAACGGTAAGGCGATCGAGACTTTCGATAAGGCTCGAGAATTTGCAGAACAGCTCGATAACGTTCACCGCGACGGGTTCCTTTCGGCGGTTTCGGTCGGATTTCTGCGAGCCGGCAGTCAGGACCTTGCAGATCGGACGCTCGATATGGTCGCGGACAAGACGCAGCTCGCAAACTGTCTCGTAGGCCATGCTCGTCATTTCTGGGGAAAAGATCAGCAAGACGACGCGGTTGAGTCGCTGGAAGAGGCTTACTCGATACTCAAATCTCAGCGGGACGTAGAGACGCGGAACAGCAAGGAGAAGTATCGATTGTTTGGCTCACTCGCGGCACAGTTCGCTCATTTTGGAAAAGGTGAGCGGGCGATTGAAACCGCCGAAGAAATCGCGGACGAGACGGAACAGATGCATTCGCTCGCGCAGATCGCTGTGATCTTTGCGTCCCGTGGTGAAGATGAGTTGGCAAGGCAGTCGGTCAATGCGATCGGCGACGATGCTCAAAAGACGTTTGCTTTGATCGGAGTCAACGATGCGGTCGAAAAAGCCGGAAGCCGCGATGCGGCGATCACACATCTTGACGAGGCAGACCATCTCGCCGAAACCGTGCCCCAGCTGGCTTCCAAGTCGAACGCCTACCTCGAGATCGCAAAGCGTTACGCAAAGTACGATCAGGCAGAAAAGTTTGACAGCTCGATTGCGAAAGGAATCGAAGCGATAACTGCGATCAAAGACGAGAGTATTCAGGTTACGTCGCTCCTTGAGCTCGAGTCTGTTGTCGAGGAGATGGGACTCGACATCGCTCCTGAAGACCTCGCGTTTCTAAAGACGATCCTAAAGGACGTACCGAACGAGTGATCCCTGAATCGTTCACAATGCTCTTCGATGTCCGAGAGACCTTTTTCACGGTCTTTGGACACGGGGTTAGCTATGTCGAGTTTATCGGTACCGTTCTCGGATTGATCTCGGTATTTCTAGCTTCGCGGGCGAACATCTTCACTTGGCCGACCGGTATTGCGAACGCGATATTTTTTCTGGTCATTTTCTACCAGATACACCTGTACTCCGATATGTTTTTACAGATGTATTTCTGCGGAATGGGTATTTATGGCTGTTTCTCATGGAAGAACAACGCTGCAAATCATCGGAGTGAGATTCAAACTCTTACGAATCGGCAAAGGCTGTGGATAGGTATTGTTATCGCTTGCGTAGTGGGGGCGGTGGGCACGCTGATCTCGCAGATCCATGTGATACTGCCGCAAGTCTTCGATCACCCGGCGACCTTTCCATACATCGACACCTTCATCGCGATCTCAAGTATTCTCGCGACTATCCTGCTTGCCCGGCGGATCTTCGAAACGTGGGTGCTATGGATACTCGTCGACCTTACGAGCATCGGCCTGTATTCGGTCAAGGGCGTCAAATTGATAGCGTTTGAGTTCGTGGTCTTCCTCGCTCTTGCCGTGTTGGGGATAGTTACCTGGTATCGCCTTTGGAAAGGTACGAAGATGAAATCCGTTGGCACTTCGGGCTAAATATCCGAGGCAATTAGATCTTCAAATGTTTCACGGCGGCGAACCAACTCGGTTTCGCCGTTTTCCTTTATCAGGACGACCGGCGGAAGGAAGCGGCCGTTGTATTGTGATGCTTGGGCGAGCGAATAGGCTCCGCAGTTGAGCAGAGCAAGCACGTCGCCGGGTTTCATGTTTGCTGGCAGCATGCGGTGATCGGGCAAGCGGCCGTGGCCTTCGTGGTCGAAGTAGACGTCGCCGCCGTCGCACAGCGGACCGGCGAGTTTGTACGGCGCATCGTGAGCGTCTTCGGCTCGTTCGGCTGATATCAGATGGTAGTACCACTTGTAGGTTTCCATCGAGAGCAGGATGTTGAAGCCGGCATCGGTCAATAACCAGTGGTCGGTGGTCAGTCGTCGGTTGTCAGTTGGTGGAACAGGGCGCGTCTTCTGGTTTCGGACCGTGGTCAGACAAACCCCTGCGTCGGCGATTATTGAGCGGCCGGGTTCGAGGAGGAGAGTGAGGCCGTCGAGAAGGTGAGCGGCTCCGCAATCTTCGGCGAAATCTTTGGCTTCCTGCCACGCTTTTCCGACGGCGTCGGCCGGTTCGAAATCGGCGGCGAACATCTCTCGCTGTTCGGCAGGGAATTGTGCGCGAAGCGAACCGTCGCGGAGATAGTTGACCGGAAATCCGCCGCCGAGATTGATGTGCTGCAGCTTAGTCCCCGATGCGTCGTGGATCCGCATCATCGAATCGGTCAGCATTCGGAACGCATCGACGTAGGCCTGCGGTTCGGGATTTTGCGAGCCGATGTGGAGGTGAATGCCGTTGAGATTGAGATGCGGCGAATCTTTGTATTTGGCGAAGGCGTGAAAGGCTTCATCGGGCATCATTCCGAACTTTGACGTGACGAGGGCGGTCTGCAATCCGCTATGCGTCCCGGTCTTGATCTCGGGCACGAGACGGAGGCTGACGTTCGCGGGCTTGCCGATCCGCTTTGCCGTCTCTTCGATCATCGAAAGCTCGTAAAGCGAATCGACCTGGATCGCGTAAACGTCGTTCGAGATGGCGAGTTCGAGTTCCCAGATCTCCTTGCTGTTGCCGTTGTAGTTGATCTGATCGCCCGTGAAGCCAACTTTCAAGGCCTTCCACAACTCGCCGCCTGAATTGACCTCGATATCCGAGCCAGCGTCCTTCACTGCCCGCAATATCCCGAGCGTGGACATCGCCTTCGCCGCGTAGCAAAGCTTGAGCGGACAGTCGATAACCGAAGCGGCTTTCTTCAGTCGACCGACGTTGTGTCGGATGCGCGATTCGCTGTAGATAAATAGCGGCGTGCCGTGCTCAAGGGCGAGTTCGACGGCATCGACACCGTCGATGTGGAGGCGGTTGTTTTTGGTTTCGAGGAAATTCTCGATCTGCCAGCTCATAGATGGAACGCGGACGCCTTCGTCCGCATTGAATGTCGCAAACCTAAATCATTTAGCGAACAAAATGCCTAATTGCGGACGGAGGCGTCCGCGTTCCTCTTAATCCCTGTTCCCCGCGGATGGAGGCCGGGGAGCGAGATCGGGAGTTTGCCGGTGATCGGCTGAAGTCCGAGGATCGCACGGCCCGCGGCACGGCCGAGGCTGGGCATATCGCCGTATGCGACGAGGTTCGTTTTCATCTCGGGGAACGACATCAGAATGTACGGATTGCCGAAGCTGATGCCGATGACGCGTTTGTTGGCGGCCAGGGCTTCGCGGAGGATCACGGCGCCGTTCTCGGGTATGCCGACGCTGTTCTTTGCGCCGGAGCGCACGCGGCCGTAGAGGCCGACGACGACGGTGTCGGCTTCGTTGACGGCTTTTCTTGCGGCGGCGACCTGTTCGGCGAGCGAGTTTTCCTGCAGATACGCCTGGGTAAATCTCAATCCGTTCGACCGCAGGGTGCTCGCAAGCGGACCCATCACCCCGCCGCCGTCAAAGCCGTTCGAGATGCCTAGTACGGCGATCTTCTTTGAGCGGTCGAGCGGCAGGTCGCCCTCGCCCTGGCGGACGAGCGTGATCGCGGCGTTGGCGATCTCGTCGGTTAGCTGAGTGACGTCGGGACTCGAAACGATGCGGTCGATCTGGTCGATCGGGGTGATCCGATTCTTGAATAGTCCAAGCTCGTGCTTCCACGCGATCTGGCGGGTCACTGATTCATCAAGCTTTGCCATCGGGATGCGTCCGCTTGCGACTGCCGCTTTCAAACCTCGAAGCATTGCGTCGACGTTCTCGGGTTTCTCGAGTATGTCCGTCCCCGCTAGAAAGGCCCGGACGCCTGCTTCTTCTTGCGTAAAGTAGAGAGTCAGCCCGCTCATCGACATCGCGTCGGAAACGATCAGGCCCTTGAATCCCATCTCCTTGCGAAGGATGTCGGTCTGCACTTTTGCTGACAGCGTCGCGGGGATGTAAGCACTTTCGGAAACGATCTCGGCACCGGCCTCGGCATCGCCGCCTTTGTAATCTTTGAGGGGCTTTACTTGTTCGTTGTCGATCTGCGGCAGGGCGATGTGGGCGACCATTACCGCTCCGATGCCGGCGTCAACGGCTTTCTTAAACGGAAGGAGTTCAAGCGAATCAAATCGCGAACGCGGAAGATCGATTATCGGCAAGCCGCGGTGCGAATCGATCGCTGTATCGCCGTGGCCGGGGAAATGTTTGGCGGTCGCGATGACCTTTTGCGACTGGATACCCTCGGCGAACGCGACGCCGAAGCGGGCTACATCCTCAGGATCTTCACCAAAGCTGCGGACGTTGATCACGGGATTGGCGGCGTTGTTATTCACGTCAAGCACCGGAGCATAGACGTGCTGAATGCCGATCGCACGCGCCTCGCGGCCGGTCACAACACCGGCACGCCGAGCGAACTCGGGGTTGCCCGTCGCGGCCATTGCCATCGCCCACGGAAAATTAGTTGCATCTTCGAACCGCATTCCGATTCCCGTCTCAGCGTCGAGCGACATCAGCAGCGGATACTTCGCCGCTTCCTGCATTCGGTTTGCGATGTGCGTTGTTTCGTAGATCGGGGCGCCGAAAAAGATGATGCCGCCGAGTTTGTTGTCGATGATGTTGCGGCGAAGCTCTTTGTAGAAGGAGCTTTCCTGGTTCGCGAACCGAGCATTGATGCCGATGTGGACAAGCTGGCCGACCTTTTCGTCGACAGTCATTTTCTTGACCAGCTTCGCCGCAAAATCCCACGACTTTTTGGACGGAGCAAAGGGCTCGGTTTTCGTTTGAACCGCGGAGCCGCCGTTTGAATTCGTTCCGTGGTTAGCTTTTAAAGGCAGGACCACAGAAAACACGGAAAAATACAGAAGAAATACAGAACGAAGAATACCCTTGCCCGTCATATGCTTTCGTGAACTATTGAGAAACTTCTTCATTACCTCTAATTACCAGAGTCGATATAAATGCGATCAAAACGGTCGTAAGGCTGCCCATCAGTGCGTACCACGGAAACGCGATCACAGGGCCGGGAACAATTTTGTTAGATGCTAACAATACGTAAGTCATAAGCACGATACTTACGCCCATACCGAGCAAGGCGTGGATCTCTTTTGCGTGCTTCAAGAACGTTCCGACAAGAAACACACCGAGGATCGGGCCGTTGATGAGCGAGGCGACCGCGAGTGCGAGATTGAGTGCCGAGCTATTCGCATCTTTTAAGGCTACGGCGATTGCTATCTGGATAATTCCGACGACGACCGTTAAGATTCCCGCGATCCGCATCAGCTTTTTATCGGAGGCATCTTTTGCGAATGGCTTATAGATGTCGTTAACGGCGGTCGCGGCGATCGAGTTCAGCGATGATGACAATGCGGCAGCGAAGATCGCGGCGACAACGAGTCCCGACAATCCGGTGGGCATTTTCTGCGTGATGAAGGCCGGGAACACCTTATCGGGGCCGGTAAAAGGAAACGCTCCGGCGGCCGCGGCATAGCCATCCATTCCGTAGGGCTGATAGAACGCGAAGAGCAAAACGCCGATGAAAAGGAAGCCGATAAACTGGAGAAGCACTGCGATCCCCGATGTCATCAAGGCTGTGATCGCAGCTTTCGATTTATCGGTACAAAGGTACCGTTGAACCAAGAACTGATCCGTCCCGTGAGTGGACATCGTCAGGAAGCATCCGCCGAGCACTCCGCCCCAGAATGTGTAGGTCTTTGCAAAGTCCCAATTGAAATCCAGCAGCTGAAATTTGTTGTACGCTCTGCCGATATCGACCGCTCCGGCGAATCCGCCGTCGATGTTCTGGATCAGCACGACCGCCGCCGCGATCGCTCCGCCGATATATATCACAAGCTGTACGACCTCGATCCAGATGACCGCTTCCATACCACCGTAAAACGTGAAGACGATCATGACGATGCCGAGCAACAGGATCGAGCCGACGATCACGTAAGCCGGATCGGTGTCCGGCTGAAACGCAGTGTAAACGGCCGCAAGGACGATTGCCGTCAACAGCAGACGGATGCCGTCGGCAATGTTCCGCATTATCACGAACAGGCCCGACGCGAGCATCTTTACACGTCCGCCGAACCGATCGCCGAGCAGTTGATAAACCGTCTGAAGCTGGCCTTTGAAATAGAGCGGGATGAAGACGATCGAGATGACGATGCGGCCGAGGAGATAGCCGAAGACTAGCTGCAGAAATTCGAAGTTGCCGCCCTTCGCGAACACGACGCCCGGCACCGATACGAACGTGATCGTGCTGGTTTCGGTCGCCACGATCGACATCGCGATCGCCCACCACGGCACATTGCGGCTACCGACGAAATATTCCTCTGTCGTCTCCTGCTTACCGGCGTACAAAATTCCGAAGGCGGTGATACCGATCAGGTAGCCGAAGATTATGACCAGGTCAAGAGTCTGCATCGATCAATAAATATGACGGAACGAAATCAGGAAAGCGATAAGAAGTTTTTATCGTGAAACGGCGGTCGGGTCAAATGGAATCTCACTTCCGCGCCCAATACATTCCGTAATTCTTGATCCGGTAAAGCTGCTGCTCATCGACCCACGGGTATTTTTTGCGGGCCATCGGGACGATGTTCGATTCGCTGATCCTGCCCGCGAGTTCATCATCGGCGAGCGTGAGAACATACGACTCGGCCTCATCGGCGATCTTTTTCAGTTGTGGTATCTCGCCGTCGGTCAGGTCGGGATACTTCAGGCGCATTCGTTCATTGATCGGCTGGCGAAAATTCTCGCCCCACTCAGTCGCGAGAGTGAGAGCGTGGTTCATCATCGCGATCGGGAACTCGTAGTCGCCGTCTTCAGGGTGCGAATGAAAGAGATTGACCGGAAGAGATTCACTTCGCGGCGGCGGTTCGATTCTGGGCGGAGCGTTCTTAATCATCTCGTAACGAGCCTCGAACTCCGGCGGAAAGAACTTGATGAAACGGATCCGAATGAATCGCCCGCTTCCAAGCCGAATGTCTGCCTCGTAAAAACCCGGCCCGATGTGGCCGATGTGAAGACAATATGTCGGGCCGTTCTCAAGTTCCTCAAGCGAAGGCGTCTCGTACGAATCGACTTCGAAATTCTTCAGCCTGTTCGTGACGGTCACTCGTTGGATCGGCTCAAACGTCGCAGGCAGCTGCACTACGATCTTCTGCCAATGCAGATTCGCGTCGACGTAGATCCCGAAGATTCCGAGGTTGTTCGGGTTGTCGTCAAAGGACGCATCGGCGTCGCTGAGAACTCGCTGATAGGTGATCTTGACCGGGCACTTTCCCGGCGGAACGTTCTCTGCGAACGGTGGGCAGGGAACTACATTATCTTTCGATATGAGTCCCGGAACGCCGTCGCCACGATCGGGAAGCCGATAACCCATCAGGTCGTGGTCGCCGTCCAGGATCGTGTTGTAAGGCTGGCCGAAGGTTTGATCGAGGCTTGCAGCCGAGGCAACGTTATTTTCGAGTTCGAGCAGCGTACTCTCAGGAAAGACTGAATCAGCACCGACGAAGAATAGACTGTAAAGCGTCGGGCTCATTGATGAGAATTCGCGACCGCTCGCTCTACAACCCACTCGTTCCGCTCGAGTGCTTCACGAGCAGATGCGGCATCGAGTTTCGCGGTGTTCATTACGATAGCAACACGCAGGTCGCCGCCCGCTTCGTCCATCAGTTTTTCGGCTGCTGATTCTTCAAGATGCGTTTCAACAATAAGGATCCGGACGGAGCGTTCCTTTAACTTCTCGTTCGCCGGCTTCATGTTCGTCATGCGGTTGCCCTTGACGTAACCGAGGCGGATCATGGCGGCGGTGGAGATCATGTTGAGGACGAGCTTCTGAGCGGTGCCGGCCTTCATTCGAGTTGAACCGGTGATGGCTTCGGGGCCGACGACCGGGACGATCGCCACATCGACAGCCTTCGTTATTGCTGATTCCGGATTGCAAACGATGCATGCCGTGAAGCAGCCGATGCTCTTTGCGTATTCGACCGCGCCAATCGTGTAAGGCGTACGGCCCGAAGCTGCGATGCCGATAACGGCATCGTTCTCGTTCACACCGCGAACCTTGAGATCCTCGATCCCTTGTTCTTTGTTGTCCTCGCTCGATTCGGTCGCCTTGTAAAGAGCGTCATAACCGCCCGCAATGATTCCTTGTACCAGTTCGTATGACACGCCGTAGGTCGGCGGTATCTCGGAAGCATCCAACACACCGAGCCGACCACTCGTCCCTGTGCCGACATAGAAAAGCCGCCCGCCGTTCTCCAGCCGAAGGACGATCTCATCAACGGCTTTTCCTATCTCCGGCAATACTTTCTCGACCGCCACGGCGACCAACTTGTCCTCATCATTGATGAGTCGCAGCGCATCAAGCGTCGACACCTGATCGATGTTCACTGTGTTCGGATTTTCTTGTTCGGTTATCGGGAGCATCTATTTTCCGGTGCCGTTCTTGCCATTGACTCCATTTAGCAGAGCCATTAACGCTGCCGCATTTGCGGGCGGCATGGCGGGTTCGGTCAGGAACGCTTTGGGGGCGATGGTGTGGACGGTTTCGATCATCGGTTTGGTCAGGATCTCGCCGGCGTTGAACACGCTGCCGACGCAACCGATCGGGACCTTTTGCCGACGCAGGCCAAGCTTATCAATAACCGCACAAGCAGCAAGGCCGAGTTCGGATCCGGCTTCCTGCAGGATCGTCGTGGCGACGGCATCGCCCTCGTGAGCGGCATCAACGACGAACTTCGCAAAGCCCGCGATACGAGTGTTGTCGACCTGTGGCGAGTATATCGCAACGATCAAATTTTCGGGGCCTGAAGCTCGAAAATACTCGGATGCCCGGTCGCTCAAGATGGTGGCAATTCCGCGCCCGTCGGATGCTTTCGCGACAGCGTGGAGAGCCGTCTGTGCGATCCCGACTCCGCCACCCTCGTCACCGGCAAGCGGCCCCCAACCGCCCGCGATCGCCATCCTGCCTTTTTCATTCTTTCCTAGGCAGACCGACCCGGTTCCCGCGATCACAACGATCCCCGGCTTGCCGAGCGTGGTCGCGAACAATGCGATCTCGGCGTCAGTAATGACGGTGGTTTTGCGGATGCGGATCTGGTCGGTGAAGCTCGCTTTGATGCTTTGCTTGATGTCGGCTCGACGGACGCCGGCTAGTCCGAGAGTTGCGGCGACGATGTCGACACCCATAACGCCTGCATCATCCATCGCCTGGTCGGTCGCCTTCACAATATTCGACACAGCGGTCTCCACACCTACCCGCAAGGGGTTCGACGGGCCTGCCGTGCCTTCACCAACAACCTCGCGAACATCGTTCATAAGTGCGACGTGAGTCTTCGTCCCGCCGCCATCAACACCGAGATAGTATTGAGGGAAGGCTGCTTTGCGAACTGGTCTTGTGGGCTTCGATGCCATCTAAAAGTCAGAAAGTCCGGCGCTATTCTTCGCCAAGCTTGACATATAATCAAATTTAACAGATTTTATGTATTCAATAAGATAGCGTGATATGCCTATCGATCGTATTTCCTATTAACTACGACTAGGATTCCTTATGGAGATCAGACAGCTAAAAGCTTTTCTGGCTATCGCCGAGGCGAAGACGTTCACGGCCGGGGCGCGCCGCGTAAACGTGACGCAGGCCGCGATCTCGATGCAGATCCGCCAGCTTGAAGATGAAGTTGGCCTTCAGCTTTTTACACGCACGCCGCGGAGGGTGATCTTAACTGAGGCAGGAGAGTATTTGCTGGAACGAGCGAGGAAGATACTTCGCGAACACGACTCAGCGCTTGCGGAGATTGCCGAGGTTGCCGGCGCCGAATACGGTCGCCTACGGATCGGAACGGCGTCGGGCACGTTCGCGATGCATCAACTGCCGGGAATAATGCAGGCGTTGAAGGAGAAGTTTCCGAATTCCGAACTCACCGTGGCGTCCGGAACGAGCGAGCGACTTGTAGATAGGATGATGCACGGCGAACTAGATACGGCATTCGTGTCGCTGCCCGTCGACAACGCAAACATCACGACGGAATCGATCTTCTCGGACGAGATCGTCGCGATCGCGCATCCTGACCATTCGCTTGCAAAAGAAAAATACATCAGCGCGGCGACGCTATCGCACGAGAACCTGATCCTCGGCGAGCGCGGGGGGAATACGCGTCGGATGATCGATGAATTTTTTGCGGCTGCCAATGTACGGCCGAATGTGGTCATGGAGCTTTCGCGGCAGGAGGCGATCAACCTGATGGTGGAGGCGAACCTCGGCGTCGGGATGGCCGGTGCAAAATCGGTCGCCCGCGAGATCCGCGACGGCAAACTCATTTCGTGGCTGATCGAAGGCGCCGAAATCAAATGGGAACTCGGCCTCGCGCGCCTCCGCGGCGGGCACTTCTCGCCGATCGGGAAGGAGTTCGTACGTCTGTGTAAGGAAAGTTTCGTCGAGCGGGAAAAAGAGCTTAAGGCTAAGCGTTGAGTTTTACCTCAGAGACGCGGAGGCACGGAGAAATTCTAATAGGATGTACAGGATGAACATGATGGTAAGAAAGGGTAAGCAGGTTTGTTTCGATCAACTGATCTCATCCTGTTTATCCTCTTTATCCTGTTTGATTCTTACTCTGCTTTTAAGCCCTTTCGCCGCGGGCCAAGGGTTGCCGCTGGCGACGCCGCAATCTGTTGGGATGAGCGCGGCGAAGTTGGATCAGATCGAAGCGTTGGTGAACGCAGACATCGCTGACAAGAAACTGCCGGGTGCCGTAGTGATCGTCGGCCGGAAAGGGAAGATCGTTTACCGCAAGGCGTTCGGCAATCGGTCGCTGGTTCCGACTGTCGAAAAGATGACCGTCGACACGATCTTCGATGTGGCATCGCTCACTAAACCTGTCGCCACCGCGACCTCGATAATGATCCTGATCGAACAGGGCAAAATCCGGCTAAACGACACCATCGGCAAGTTCATCCCCGACATCGACGACGAGAATGCCAAACGCGTCACCATCCAGCAACTCCTCACCCACACCTCCGGCTACCGCCCCGATTTCGACCTCGGCGAAAAGTGGACCGGCCGCGATGGAATGCTTGCTGCGTTGAAGAAGGAGAAGCTGAGAGCTGCCCCGGGAACGAGGTTCGTTTATTCAGATATTGGGTTCATTGTTTTGGGAGAAATTGCTCTCAGATTGGCGGGCTATGATTTTGTTTTGGATATGGATGACGTAAGAGGTCCACTTAGAAACATCCCGACATTGATGCCGAATTCCGAATTTCGGTATTTTGGCCAAAGTGCGACGAACCAGTCACGACCTTCGTTTTCACTACCCCTTAACCGAATTGCACCGACAGAGAACGTCCGTGGGCAGAATAGTTACCTCGGCTCTGCGTTTTCCGGAGATGACAAATCCGGAAGTGAGATATTGCAAGGGAAAGTCCATGACCCTACTTCTTTCCGAATGGGTGGGGTTGCCGGCCACGCCGGACTTTTCTCAACCGCTGACGATCTCGCAGCTTACGCGCAGATGCTTCTGAATGGCGGGACGCTGAACGGCAAACGCATCTTGTCCGCGCAAACCGTTTCGAAGATGACCTCGCCGTACGTTGTTTCCGAATCGGGCGACACCCGCGGGCTTGGTTGGGATATAAATACATCGTTCTCGGCTAACCGCGGGGATCTGTTTCCGCTCGGCTCTTTTGGCCACACCGGATTCACTGGTACCGGAATGTGGATCGACCGGGTCTCGAATACATTCGTCATATTTATGTCGAACCGCGTCCATCCGGACGGCAAGGGTGATGTGACGCCGCTTAGGGCAAAGATCTCGACTGTCGTCGCGTCGGCGATCGAGGATATTCCGATCGAGGTTTATCGACTTGCAGAAAGCACCTATCAATCTCAGGTTGCTGCTCAGATACCGAAGTTTGTGACTGGAGTGCAAGCATCCTTGCTTGCAACGGCGCGGAGCGGCGTAACCGCCGGGCAAGCAGGGATGCTTGCCGCTCCAGTCCTGAATGGGATCGACATTCTTGAGAAGAACGGCTTCAAGGAGCTGGAAGGCAAGAAGATTGGGTTGGTAACTAATCACACCGGCCGGAACTTGGCAGGGAAGCCGACGATCGACATTCTCCACGAGGCTAAGAATGTAAGACTCGTATCGATCTTCGCACCGGAGCACGGCATTCGCGGCGAGCTTGATACGGAGAAGATCGACGACACGAAGGACGAGAAGACCGGGCTTCCGGTTTACTCGCTTTATAAGGACGGCATGCGTCGGCCGAAGCAGGAGCAGTTGCAGGGGCTCGACGCGATCGTTTACGACATCCAGGACATCGGTGCCAGGTTCTATACATATACCGCGACGCTCAAAAACGTGATGGAGGAGGCCGCGAAGGCGAAGATCCCCGTTTACATTCTCGACCGGCCGAATCCTATCAACGGCAACGACGTCGAAGGTTCGCTTGCCGACGAAGACAAGCTTTCGTTCATCGCAGCTCACACGATACCCGTCCGCTACGGACTGACGATCGGCGAGCTTGGCCAGATGATGAACTCCGAGCGGAAGATCGGCGCCGACCTTCGGGTGATCAAGATGGAAGGCTGGTCGCGGTCGATGTGGTTCGACGAGACCGGACAGACGTGGGTGAACCCTTCGCCGAATATGCGTTCGCTCACACAGGCGACTTTATACCCCGGCATAGGCCTGCTCGAGACCACGAACCTGAGCGTCGGCCGCGGAACCGACACGCCATTCGAAGTGATCGGTGCTCCCTGGCTCGACGGGCAGCGGTTGGCTAGGGTCCTGAATGAAAGGAATCTTGGAGGAGTGAGGTTCGTGCCTGTCCGGTTCAAGCCGAACACATCCGTCTTTAAGGACGAGAATCTTAGCGGAGTCAACATCGTCATAACGGATCGTGCAAAGTTCCGATCGGTCCGAACCGGGATCGAGATCGCGGTCGCATTAAGGAAGCTTTACCCGACCGAATGGCAGGTTGAGCGCTACGGCAGGCTGCTCGTTAATGCCGAGTTTCTAGACGCGGTAACCCGCGGAGATTCGCCCGAAGCGATCGAAAAATTGTGGAATGTTGGTATAACCAATTTTGATACACGTCGGGCATCCTATTTGCTTTACAAATAGGTACTAGGGATTCTGCATTTCCCGAAATTCGACATTTTTTGTAACAAGTTGTTAAGGATCAATGGTTTCCGATCATCTGACTGGAATTGTAGATTCCTTAGCAATAACGAAAATTTGGATATTTCTCCAAGAACGTAATTGGAACTTATGGATATCAGGTCCGCAAAATTCACGAAAATGATAAAGGAACCGGTTCGTATGAGTAGAAAAAATTGGGGCTCAATTCTTTGTGCGATTGCATTTGTTCTTTGCCTTTGCACTTTTGCGTTAGGACAGGATAGTTCAGGTTCTCTAGTAGGTTCGGTTAAGGACGCGTCGGGTGGTGTAGTGCCCGCAGCGACCGTCACC
>JBDSLC010000024.1:0-37429 GCA_039916585.1 Pyrinomonadaceae bacterium
AAAAGACCGGCCTCCCTGAGAAGTTCAAGGAAGCCGGTTCGGGTTTCATCAAGACCGATCAGTGGATCGCAACCGTTCACCGAAGCTACTCGATAAAATGACGAGTGTATCAGTAGCCCGAACGTAAGTAAGGGCGCCCGATGTAGCAGGAGCCCTTACTTACGTTCGGGCTACTGACATGCGAGCACTAGGCAACAGTCACGTCTTTCGAAAGATAAACGTCCTGAATGGCGTTAAGCAGTTCGACTCCTTCGTTCATCGGACGCTGGAATGCTTTGCGGCCTGAGATAAGTCCGGAACCACCGCCGCGTTTGTTGATGACAGCTGTTCGTACGGCATCTGCGGTATCGCTCGCACCTTTAGACTCGCCCCCCGAATTAATGAGCCCGGCTCGGCCCATATAACAATTCGCCACTTGGTATCGCACGAGGTCGATGGGGCTGTCGCTCGTGAGCTCAGTGTAGATCCTCGGATCCGTCTTGCCGTAGCTGCTTTCGGTATTGAGCATGTTGTAGCCGCCGTTGCGCTCTGGCAGCTTCTGCTTGATGATGTCCGCCTGGATCGTGACGCCGAGATGATTCGCCTGTCCCGTCAGGTCCGCCGCCGTGTGCATATCGCCGTCCGCACCCTTGAACTTAGGATTACGCAGATAACACCACAGGATCGTCGCTAATCCAAGATCATGAGCATAAGCAAATGCCTCGGCAACTTCGGTGATCTGGCGAGTAGAGTGATCCGACCCGAAATATATCGTCGCGCCGACCGCAACGGCCCCCATATTCCGTGCCTGTTCGATTGTGCCGAACATCACCTGATCGAATTGATTGGGGTACGTGAGCAACTCATTGTGATTAATCTTTACGATGAATGGGATCTTGTGCGCGTACTTGCGAGCCACGGAACCCAACACTCCAAACGTGGAAGCCACCGCGTTACATCCGCCTTCGACCGCGAGCTTGACGATGTTTTCCGGGTCGAAATACTGCGGATTTGGGGCAAACGAAGCTCCGGCTGAATGCTCGATTCCCTGATCGACCGGCAGGATCGAAAGATAACCGCTGCCTGAAAGCCGTCCGTTCGAATAAAGAGTTTGCAAACTGCGCAGAACCGCAGGCGTTCTGTCCGAGTCCAACCACACGCGGTCTACAAAATCTCCCCCCGGCAAATGTAAATGTTCTTTAGCGATCGTTTTCGATACATGGCCGAGCAGCGACTCCGCGTCGCCGCCTAGATATTCCTGTATCTTGCTGAAATCCAATGGCATAGTTCGGCTCCTAGATAGGTTAATAATGCGGTAAAACCTAAGATTGTAGCACAGCGAATCTTCTAAGCCGGATGGCAAAAAAGGCGCCGACCTTGCGGCCGACGCCCTTTGATCTCAAAAAGCCGAAGCTATTCCAGCAATTTGCCATCCGCGTCCAGTATCCTCACGGTCGAACCCCAAGTGGGGATGTCCTTGAGCTTTGCTTCGATGACGCTGCGGTCGCCGACAATGACAATGGCCATGTGGTCGGGGTCGAGATACTTCTGAGCAACTCGATTCACGTCAGCGAGCGTTACGCCGTCGATCTTCGCGATGTAGTCATTGAAGTAATTATCCGGCAGGCCGTAGATAAGCAGGTTTGAGAGCTGATTCGAGATGGCACCGTTCGTCTCAAATCCTGCGGGGAAGCGGCGAATGATGCTCTGCTTATTGTAGTCAAGCTCGCGTTGGGTCACCGGAATGCTTCCGCGAATGCCGTTGAGTTCCTTCATAAACTCCACGATCGCTTCCTTCGTCACCGAAGTCTGGATCTCACCGCCGGCACGAAACGGCCCCGGACCGCGTCGATACGTGAATCCGCTGTTCGCACCGTAAGTGTAGCCCTTGTCTTCTCGCAGGTTCATCGAGATACGCGACGTGATCCCGCCACCAAGAATGGCGTTCATCACTTGAAGGGCATGGTAATCCGGATTGCTCCGATCGACACCGACCTGGCCGATCGCGACTGTCGACTGAGCCGCACCGGGACGATCTACGATATAAATACCCGGTTTGTCGAGCGGTTTGATCGACGGAAGTTGTGCGGCCGGAACATCACCTGCCTTCCATCCGCCGAACGCGGACTCTAGTTTCGTCTTTAGCGTTTTGCTGTCGAAACTGCCGACGACGATAAGCGTACCGTTGTTTGGTCGGAAGTTCGATCCGTAAAAATTCACCACATCGTCGCGGGTGATCGCCTTGATCGAGGCTTCATTATTATCGCGGCCGTAAGGGTGATCGCCATAAAGTACTCTGTTGAACGCGACATTCGCGATAGCACCAGAGTTGGCACGCTGCTGGCGCAGGCCGATGATCTGGCGAGCTTTAAGGCTCTCCATCTCGGTCGCCGGGAACGACGGATTCAAAACGATGTCCGAATAGATATCGAGTGCCGCGTCAAGATTCCTGGTCAGCGTCGAAAGCGTAACGTTAGTTGAATCCCAGCCGGAACCCGCATTCACGTTCGCCCCGATCGCCTGAAGCTGATTCGCTATATCTGCCGCCGAACGCTTCGTCGTTCCGTCGTCAAGCAGGGTCGAGACCATGTTCGAAACACCGGTCTTGCCGACCGGTTCATTCGTCTGGCCGGTCTTGAGCACGAGGTTCATCGATACGATCGGAAGCTCGTTCTGGTGGACCATCCAAACTTCGAGGCCGTTTGCGAGCTTCGTCTTTTCTATCGCGGGAAGGGCGAATTTTGGATTCGGTCCCGGTTTGGGAAGTTTCGCCGCCTGAGCATCGATCCTGGCTTGATCCTTCTTTTCAGACTTTACCGAGGTGGTCTGATCGGCCTGACGCGGACCACGACCGGTTGGCGCGCCTTTCGGAACGTAAGAGAGTACAAGTCTGTTCGGGCCGAGATACGTATTCGCCACGCGCGATACGTCGGCCGCGGTCACCGTACGATAGCGGTCAAGATCCTTCTGGAACCAATCGGCCTCGCCGAGATATCCGGCGAACGACGTAAGCTGACCCGCCTTGCCGAGCACCGTCTGCAAGCCGTTGATCGTCTGGGATTCGATGCTGTTCAGTGCCCTCGACATCTCTTCAGCCGTTGGCGGTGTCGCCTTGATCTTTGCTAATTCTGCGTCGACTTCTTTCTCGATATCATCCAGCGACTTTCCGGGACGGGCGGTCGCCTGGATCTGGAAAAGCCCGCCGGCTTCATTAGTAGAGTTGCCGCCGCCGATATTTTGGACGAGTTCTTTGCTGTAAAGCAGGTTGCTCTGCAGCCGCGAAGTGCGCCCGGTGGAGAGTATGAAACCGAGGATATCTAATGCCGGTTCATCCTTCGCATACGCCGGAATGCTGTGCCAAACGAACGATCGTCGCGGCAGAGGTACGTTTTCCTCTACTGTCTCGCGGATCTCCTTATCAAGCTTCGGCATCGCCGGATTCGGGCGCACAATGTCCGAACCCTTCACGATCGGGCCGAAATACTTTTCGATCCAAGAGCTTGCCTGCTTCTCGTTGAAATCGCCGGAGACAACCAGGAACGTATTGTTCGGGACGTAATATTGGCGGAAGAAAGACTTAACATCTTCGAGCGATGCAGCCTGCAGATCTTCGAGCGACCCGATCGTTGACCAGTTGTACGGGTGCGGTTTCGGATACATTATCTGGCCGATCTTTTCGAACGAACTTCCGTACGGAACGTTATCGACGCGCTGACGACGCTCGTTTTTTACGACGTCGCGTTGATTGTCGAGCTTCTCCTGCGTCATCGCCGGAAGAAGCCCGCCGAGCCGATCCGCTTCCATGAACAGCGCGAGTTCGAGGAAATTAGACGGCATCGTTTCGTAGTACCATGTGCGGTCCTGATTCGTTGTACCGTTGATCGATCCTCCCGCTTCCTGCAGCGGCGTGAAATAGTCGTTGTCATAGCTCGCCGAACCCTGGAACATCATATGTTCGAACAGATGGGCGAACCCGGTCCGGCCCGTGACCTCATTCTTCGACCCAACGTGATACCACGTTCCGACTGCTACGATCGGTGTCGACCTGTCTTCGTGAAGAATAACGGTCATCCCGTTCTTCAATTTATATGTCTTCAATTTGATCGGCGGGAGTTTGTCGCTCTTTTGGGCAAAACTCGTCGCGACGAGGGCAAATGCCAGCATTAAAAAACCGGCAAAGAACTGCTTGGTTCGCATAACTGTCTCCTGATGTGTCTTTAGCAAATGAGGTGCGGACGGCGACTGACCCTCGAACTTATCGAGAGCCGCCGCCGGCTGTGTATTCTTGAATTTATTACGGAGCTACGTCGTAGAAGGTTTCACCGGCGCTAGCAGGGCTATCTTGCTTCGATCGGACCTGACGACTCCGCCCGGCTTCTCGATCGTAACAGCAAACGCCTTAGGATCAAGGGTTCGCAGCTTGGCGTCGATCGGGACAATGACCTCTCCATTCGCCGTTACATTGAAGACTCCGCCATCCTTGGGAAATTCCTCCAGCTTTGCATCTTCAAAGATCCAGAGCTGGTACGCCTGCAGATTCGGATCGTTGACCGGCAGTCCGCGGAAGGTCATATAACCCTCTTGCTTCGCATCGCTCCACACGACCTCGCCTTGCACGATTTCCGTCTCTTTAACGTTACCCTTCGTCCACTCTGCCCGGGTGATCTCTGCCCCGGCGGCCTTCAGTCGATCCCGCTTTTGAGCAAGAGTTTCCTCCTGGGTCGGCTTCGGCGTCAGTTGCTCGAGCTTCCGCGACAGCTCGTTGATTCGATTCTGACTATAGAAGAAGGTTATCGCCAGAGCGATGCATGCCATCGCAGCCGCAGCCCATCCGAACCAGTCGAAAAAGGACCGTGATGCTTTCGGCTCTTCCCACCTGAACGCCTGCGTCGGCTGATCGTGAATGCCGTCGTCGCTGTTCGCCGTAGCAAGATATCCTTCCGCTGATCGGGCGAGTTTCGCCTCAAGGCTGGCGGGCATCGGCTCGAAATTCATTTCCGCTAAAGCGATCGCCGCCGCCGCTAATTCAAAGCTCTGGACATCCAATCCGTCGTCGGCACTTCCGAGAAGCTCATCAAGCTGACGCGCTTCCTCTTCAGAAAGTCCGACCGTTGCCTGATCCGCCAGGAGATTCAGAAGTTTTTCATCCATATTTGTGTTCATACGGAAACCTCCTTTGCTCCGGTTGAGCCTCCAACACCAAGTATTTCCCTAACCTGTATGATCCCACGCCGTGCGTGGGTTTTCACCGTGCCAAGCGGCATTCCCATCGAATCCGCTATCTCCTGATGCGATAGGCCGTGAACGATCGAAAGCTGCAGCACCTGACGCTGTTCCGGCCGCAATTGATCGAGGGCCTTCGCCGCTTCGCGTGCCTCTACGTTCGTCTGCATCACCTTGTCGTCCCGTGTCGACGGCTCAGCCAGCACATCGTCGATCGAATCCGCCGAAATACGTCGTTGCGTGTGACGGATCTTATCGATCAACCGCCGTCGAGCGATCATCGCGACGAACGTCGTCTCAGAAGCCTGAGCCGGGTCAAATCTTCCCGCATTCTTCCAAACATCCAGAAAGATTTCCTGCACGGCATCTTCCGCGTCGTCCTGATTTCTCAGCATTCGGCGCGCGAGCGACCAAACCAATCCGCCATAGGACTTCAGGCATTCCTGCACGGCTGGCTGATCCCCGGCCGCGATCCTTTGTAAGATAGATTGATTCACAACTAAGTTAAGGTTATTACCCAATAACTTACCCGAATTCCGTCCGTTTATCCAGCGGTAAGTGAAAGAACTTCCGATGACGACATCAGCTATTCCCAATATTCCTATGTCCGTCAGCAAAGCGTCCACTTTCACCTAACCTCCGATACTGTTTTCGCTCGAGGGGGGTGTATGGATTTAAACCACGGCTAACGTCCGCTGAAGAGTTTTGAAGCGAGAAAGACGAGAAAAAGGCTGATACTGGTCGCGGCAGAGACCAGGCAGAACTGACAGAACGCGCCGATCACGAATGCCTGAAGGTAAATAAGGTAGGCCGAAACCGCTGCCATTAGGAACGCCTGAGCGCCGAACAACGTCCAGGCAGCACGATTTCCGTAAGCCGCGAGAACCCCGAGAGAGAACGCGACAAAATACGCAACCGCACCAAATGCCGCAATGGGAATCCCCGCGATCTCCGCATACGAACTGGTCAAGACCGTCTCGCATCCTTCGACGATGCTGCATGGAACCGGAGTTTTCGTGTAATGACTGACAGTGAGATAGGCCGAATCGGCAAGCCCGACGATAGCCAAAACAGCCGCCGCGAGCGGAAGCTTTTCGATCCCGCCCGCGGCCTGTGTCAACTCTGCGTCGGAAGTGCTCATTTCTTGATGTTGCTGTTCCCCACGGGTGCGGTCGCCCCCGCCGATTTGGTTGTTCCGGCGCTTACAGTGGCAGCGGGAGCGGGTTGCGTTGCCGTCGCGATCTCAGCATCGATCAACTGCCGCATTGTTGCGACATTCACATCCGCGAATGGGATCGGCCTATTGTTTATATAAACGGTAGGCGTAGACGCAACGCCGATCGCCCTCGCACGTGTCGCGTCTGCTTCGACACGGCTTCGCGTACCCATACCGCTCGCGTCGTTTTCCCAACGTTGTATATCAAGCCCGATCTTCTCGGCATAGCCGCGCCAGATCTCCCTAAAGTTCGCTGCAGTTGCCCAAGACTGCTGATTGGTCAGCATCTGGTCCATCATCGCCCAAAACTTCGGCTGGCCCTGCATTCCGGCCGCCTCGACCGCCGCCGCGGCTTCCGTCGATTTATCGTGGATCGAGAGCGGCAGGTGACGAAAGATGAACCGCACGTTCTTGTTACCCGCGTATGCACCCTGGATCTCCTTCATCACCGGATGCGCAACAGCACAAGATGGGCACTGGAAATCGGCAAACTCTTCGATCGTTACGGATGCCGTCGACGGCCCGATCGCGTAAACGGGTGACGAGCCTTGTGGAGCGTTCGCCGCAACCGTAGCCTGGGTTCGCGGAGTGCTCGCGGCATTGGCAGAGCGGTTACCGTTCGCCGTATTCGCGACCGGCGATTTCGATGTGCTGTAGAGCCACGCGAATCCGCCGACCGTCAACGCGAGTACGACCCCGATGATCACCAATGGGCCAAGGCTGCTTTTCTTTTGTGGTTGATTTGCCATGTTTGATTGCGAAAATTATCTGACTACCCTTAGACGCTTCGGCTCCGATTTTCGCTCGCCAAGCTCCCTAATACTCTCCAAAGTTCTTGCGTGAATTCCATCCGCGTCCAAACCAAACTTTGCCAACAGAAGCCGCGGGTCGCCGTGCGTAACGATCTTATCCGGAACACCCATTCGTACGACCTTGACCCGATCCTGCAAGCCCTTAGTCTCAAGCACCTCCATCACCGCCGAACCGAATCCGCCGGCGAGATATGCTTCCTCGACCGTCACGATCAACCGGTGATCGTCGAGCAGCGAAAGGATCAATTCTTCGTCGAGCGGCTTTACGAATCTCGCGTTCACAACCGTCGCATCGACGCCATCTTTCGCGAGCATCTTTGCCGCGTCAAATGCGGGATTCACCATCGAGCCGTACGCAACGATCGCCACGTCCGAACCCTCTCGAAGCGTCTCGCCCTTGCCGATCTCCAGCATCTGCGGCTCGCGTTCGATATCGGCTCCGACGCCGCTTCCGCGCGGATACCTGATCGCTGCGGGTCCATTAAGTTCGATCGACGTCAGCATCATATCGCGCATCTCGGCCTCGTCTTTCGGAGCCATGAGCACGATGTTTGGATAACCACGGAAGTAAGAAATATCCAGCAAGCCGTGATGCGTCGGCCCATCCGCTCCAACTATTCCCGCACGATCCATCGCGAACGTGACGTTTAGATCTTGCAGACAAACATCGTGGATGACCTGATCGAACCCTCGCTGAAGAAACGTCGAATAGATTGCCGCGACCGGCTTCAGCCCTTCGCACGCCATCCCAGCGCAGAACGTCACCGCATGCTGCTCGGCGATGCCCACATCGAACGATCGATCGGGAAACTTCTCGAGCACTTTATCAACGCCCGTACCGTCCGGCATCGCCGCCGTGATAGTGACGATCTTTTCATCCTTCGCCATCAGCTCGCACATCGTATTGCCAAAAACTTCGGTATACGTCGGCGGAGCGGTCTTGCTCGACTTGTACGGAAGTCCCGTCTTCGGATCGAACGGGCCCGTTGCGTGGTACGCGTAGTAATTCTTCTCAGGATTCGGAAATCCATGGCCCTTGTTGGTCAGCGCGTGGACGATCACCGGCCCGTCGTCGATCTTCTTCGCAGCCTCGAGAGCACGGACAAGATTCGGCACGTTGTGGCCATCGACGTAGCCGATGTACTTAAACCCGAGCTCGTTCACCAACGCCCCCGGCAGCACCGCCGCCGCGATCGCATCCTTAAACGACTTCGCCGCACGCCGCAGCGTCCCGCCGATGCCCGGCACGCTTTCAAGCACGTCGCCGATCTCTTCCTTCAGATGCTGATAGCTTTGAGCTTCCTTGATGCGGTTCAGATACCCGCTCAATGATCCAACAGCAGGGGCGATGGACATTCCGTTGTCGTTCAAGATCACGATCAGCCGCGACTTTAAATGCCCGGCCTGGTTGATCGCCTCCATCGCCATACCGCCCGCTAAACTGGAATCACCGATCAACGCGCAGACGTGAAAATCTTCGTTTTTAGCATCCCGTGCGACGGCCATCCCAAGCCCAGCCGAGATCGAGGTCGATGCGTGACCGGCACCGAACGTGTCGTACTCCGACTCCTCACGCCGCAGGAAGCCCGAAAGTCCGCCGTAGGTCTTTATCGTGTGAAGCTGATCTCGCCGCCCCGTCAGGATCTTGTGCGCATAGGCCTGATGGCCCACGTCCCATACCAGCCGATCGTTCGGAGTGTCGAAAACATAGTGCATCGCAACGGCCAACTCGACCGCCCCAAGCGATGCTCCGGTGTGGCCGCCGACGCGCGAACACGTATCAATAATGAACTGCCGGACCTCATCCGCCACTTCCTGAAGATCCTCAACCCGCAGCTGCCGCAGATCGGCCGGGGAGTTTATCTCTGACAAAAATCTCATTTCCGCAAATCTACCTTTCTCAGCTCAACAAAGAGCGCATTTTAACAATTTAGCAACCCAAAACGCGAATCAATTTCCCATTCAAACCTTTCGTGCAGTTTCGTGCGTTTCGTGTTTTTCGTGTTTTTCGTGGACGGATCTTCGCATTTCTCTTATCGGTGTTCGCGGCGCCCCGGGAAATAGACGCACCTCTCTGTGCCCATTGCGAAGTTCTCCGTGTTAATAAAAGACAGGTAACAAAGTCCACCAAGGCTTTCACCAGGCGCACGAGGTGTATCACACACTTTTACATATCTTTACACCGATGGTTCGGCTAAACCCATATTTACTACATCTAACGTTACGTGAAGCTAAGGCTTTAGAAATTATCAACGAGGTACAAAATGGCATTACGCAATAAATTATTCACTACTACCACACTCGCAGTCGCTCTCGGAGCATTCGGTGTACTCGCCTCGGCGCAAACCACCGAAACTCCGAAAGCCGACGGCACCAAGGCTGAAAAGCTCGAACGCCGAGGCGGACGCGGGGGCGAAATCGGTAAACGCGGTGGCAAGCGTCACGGCGGCGACCACCGTATGGGTGGCATGCGCGGCGGAATGGGAATGCTTCGCGGCATCGAACTGACCGACGCTCAGAAAGAGCAGATCAAGGCGGTCCACGAGGCCAACAAGCCCACCGGCGAAAACAAGGTCCTCATGGCTTCGATCCGTGAGACCCGCAAGGCCGGCGGCACGATCACCGAAGATCAGAAGGCTCAGATCAAGCTGGTTCGCGACGCTCAGAAGGCAAAGATGCGGGGAGTTCACGAACAGATCCTTTCCATCCTCACGCCCGAGCAGAAAGCCCAACTCGAGGCCAAGAAGGTCGAAATGAAGCAGCATCGCGAAGAGTTCCGCGAAAAACGCCAGGAAATGCGTGAGAAACGCAAAGCCGACGGCGAAGCAAAACCCGCAAAGGTCAGTTAATTCGGACATTCGTGTCCGCCGATCACAACAACGAACCAGGGAAGTAAGCTAGAAAACGGGCTAAACAGCCCGTTTTTCTGTTTCCGGTCGATCAGGTAATTTCACTTTTCAAGGGGGCCTAAACGAGTCTCGCGCTGATCACGGTCGGGACCTCCGAATCAACTCACGTATTCGCTTCAACAGTTGTGGCATCAAGGCCATGGTCCTCAGCGCCGAACCACTCGCGAACATTGTCGCGAAGCCCTTAAACGTCTCAACAGCGGTTGGGGTGTAAGGCATCCACCAGGCGTTGGGGAGGATGGCGATGCGGTTGGTGTGGATGTGTTGGGGTTGAACGAGTTCCATCAGGCCTTCGACGCCGTGCGTGCGGCCGCGGCCTGAATTTTTGAACCCGCCCCACGGCGTTTGTCCTATGCCGTGGGTATAGAGAACTTCGTTGATGCAGACGGAGCCGGCCTCGATCTGTTCGGCGACTCTCCGGCCTTTTCCGTAATCCTTCGTCCAAACGCTCGCGGTCAATCCAAACTCGGAATCGTTAGCTAATCTGACGGCTTCTTCTTCTGTCTTGAACGTCGCTATCGGCAATGTGGGACCGAAAGTCTCTTCCCGCATCGGCCGCATATCATTCGTCGCACCGGTAATGACGGTCGGCGGAAAGAACAACGGAATGCGGACATCCTTGTCCGCTTGTCCTGAGTCGCGGACAGGGATGTCCGCATTCCCTCCGATCTCGATCTTCGCACCTGCTTCACGAAACGCCGCGATATGATCTTCGACGATCTTCAACTGCCGCTCCGATGACATCGGGCCGATGGAAATATCTTCGCTGTCGCCGCGGCCTTGTTTTAGCTGCTTAGTTTTCGCAACGATAAGGCGCGTCAGTTCCTCCGCTACGGATTCGTGTACGTAAAGCCGCTCGACCGACGAGCACGACTGTCCGGCGTTGCAGAATGCTCCCCAAACGGCACCGCTCGCTGCGAGTTCGAGATTAGCGTCCTCGAACACGATCATCGGATCTTTTCCGCCCAGCTCGAGAACTGTCGAGGTCAGATTCTTCGCCGCCGCAGTTGCGATCTTCTTTCCGGTCGCGACGGATCCGGTAAACATCAGTTTGTCCGGACCGGCATCAACCAAAGCTGCTCCCGTTTCGCCAGCGCCTTGAACGATCTGCACAAGCCCATCCGGCGCTCCGGCTTTTTCAAATATCTCGCCGATCTTTTTACCGATCAGCGGCGTCAACTCCGACGGCTTTATCACCACCGAGTTGCCCGCCATTACCGCCATCACCGCTTCACCCAGCGGGATCGAGAACGGATAGTTCCACGCGGGGATGATTCCGACGACTCCAAACGGTTTGTAGATGATCTTGGACGAACGTCCGAGTAGCCCGTAAAGTCCGATCCCAACGCGCTTGGGTCGCAGCATCTTCTCCGCCCCACGAGCGATCCACTGCATCAAGTCGAGGACAGGCGCTATCTCCATCGCGATCGCCTCGCCGAAAGGCTTGCCCGATTCCGCCGAGATCAATTTTGCGATGCCGTCGATATCCGCAAGGATCACTTCGCGGGCCCGCATCACGATGGCTTTGCGTTCAGCGAACGAGGCATTTTTCCACCTGTGGAAAACCTCACGCGAGCGCTCGACCGCTGCCCTTACATCCTCTGGAGAATCGATCGAGACGCGCCCTGCCTCGTCTCCCGTCGCCGGGTCCAATGAGATCAGTTCATCTCGCCGCTCTTCTTGTTGAATTACCGCACTCATCTCTGGGTCGATAGTATGCCCGTATCCCCGCAAAAGAAAGTCGAGTCACTTTTCATATCGAAACGCACAAATAAATATTGACACAATGTTGCAGCTATGAGAATATGATCGACCCGGCGCCGGTTACGCGCCGTGATCTTTGAGAATTTTAGTCATCCTGTTCCCCTGATTTCTCCGCCGAAGTCCGAGGCGTACTGCGGAAAATTCGATATGAGACTGTCCGCAAGTTGTTGAAAGTTCGTGTGAGTCTACGTCCTGTTCCAAATGGAACAAAAGTACAGACGCAAAATGGAACGGAACAAACAATTACGGCTCGCGGCTCCGCTTGTAAGCCTTAAATCTTGATTCAGATCAACAAAAAGTGTCCCGCAAAATGAATCGAATCAAATCGCGATGGTAAACTTCACACGTGTCTGGAATAGCCTCTAACTTACAGTCGATCCATGCTCGGCTTGTCGCCGCGGCCGAGAGATCGGGTCGCGATGCAGCCGAGATCAAACTGATCGCGGTCAGCAAAACCCATCCGCCCGACGTTATCCGTGAAGCTGTCACTGCGGGCGTTTCCGCCTTTGGTGAGAACAAGGTTCAGGAGGCGGAAGGCAAGATCCTTGCGATCGGCCGTAATACAGTCGAGTGGCATCTGATCGGCCACCTGCAGTCAAACAAGGCTCGAAAAGCCGTGCAGCTTTTCGATGTCATTCACTCGGTCGATTCTAAGAACCTGGCTCAAAGGCTTGAACGCACTTGTGTTGAAGACGGCCGTGAATCGCTTGCCGTTCTGATCCAGGTCGATCTGGCAGGTGAAGAGGCCAAAGCAGGTATTGCCGAGTCAGATCTGCCTGCTTTGATCGACTATATGAAAACCTGCGAGCGGCTCAAACTCACGGGCCTGATGATCCTGCCACCTTTCTTCGACAACCCTGAAACCACGCGGCCCTACTTCAAACGGCTTCGCGAGATCCGCGACGAACTTCTGCCGGGCGGCGAACTCTCCATGGGAATGAGCAATGATTTCGAAGTTGCGATCGAAGAAGGCGCGACAATGGTCCGCGTAGGAACCGCGATCTTCGGCGGACGCGGATGATAGAATAAGCCTATGCAGAGTGCGACGCTGAGCCTGACTGTTTACCCGATAATTTGGATGATCTTGTGGGGATCGTTTCTTATTTTCCTCACGTTCATGGTGCTGCGTCTGATCTTTAATTACGCAGATCCGAACCCTTTTGGAACTGTCGGAAGGTTTGGTTTCAAGATCAGAAAGCTTACCGAAAAATGGGTCTATCCGGCGGCGAGGTTTCTGGCAAACTTTAAGGTTGATACACGACTGGCTCCGCTGGTCACCCTATTCATCGGGTTGGTTATCACCTACTTTTCTTCAGGGATAATCCAAACAACGGTTGCGGTTATCGATGGTCTGACTGAAGGTGTTGTGACGGGCAATCCGAAGAAGTTTATCGGGTATGTACTTTACGGATTGTTGAGTCTACTAGTGCTTTTCATCTTCATCCGCTTTATTTCGCAATGGTTCGTGTTCACTCGGAAAACGTTCCTCGGATTCGTCATGAAAGTGACCGACCCGATAATGCTGCCGGTTCAAAAGCTGATCCCGCCGATAGGCATGTTCGATATCTCCGCGATGATCGTGCTGATCCTGATCGGTCTGCTGCAGTCGGTCGTGCTCAATATCTTCGTTCGGCAGTGAATACATTGATCAGTTTCACCGAAAACGAAGAAGCAATAACTTTTACAGTCCGCGTCGGGCCGCGGGCGTCGAAGAACGAAATAGTCGGCGAACTCGAAGGTTCTTTGAAAATCAGGATTTCGGCGCCCCCGGTAGACGGTGCGGCGAATGAGGAAGTGGTAAAGGTGCTCGCGAAAGCGTTTGGCGTTGCTAAGTCGAACGTGACGATCGTCTCGGGCGAGACATCGAAAACGAAACGGGTCAGCGTAATAGGAGCTACGCTTGAGCAGCTGCGGCAACTGGCCGGCGGGTGACCGGCTTCTTCTGTCGAGCAAATCGCTTGCGGATCAGCGAGGCACTCGATGCGACGAAGATACCGCCAGCTATTCCTTCCGCACTCAAGAGCATCGCGAGAGACGAACTCACAAGAGCCGCGCGAAACTCGAGTGTCTGCTTGATGCACAGGGCGTCAGCAAGCAGCAATAATGCGAGCACAGCCAGGCAAGTGAACATTCGGTTCATAATTTCCCTCCGCTTCTATTGAGCATCGGGTCAATTAACTTCCGATGAACGAACTCTGAACTTTCTATGAAAGGTGCATTTTTGCTCGATAAAATCGTGCGTGGTATATTTTGAGTTTCAATATTAAAGGCGGAAACACGACCGGTAGGGAGTGTGCCCCTCTGCCCAAGGAATAAGACCAAAGGAAAGATAAAATGTCAGGACACTCCAAGTGGCACACAATCAAGCACAAGAAAGGCGCGCTTGACGCGAAACGCGGCAAGATCTTCACCAAGATGATCAAAGAGATCACCGTGGCGACTCGCACTGGCGGAAGCGGCGACGTTGATTCCAACGCCCGACTGCGGAAAGCCGTTTCCGATGCCAAGGGCGCGAACATGCCGAACGACACCATTGACCGAGCCATCAAGCGCGGCATGGGTGAAGGCGAAGGAGCCAATTACGATGAAGTGGTGTACGAGGGCTACGGCCCGAATGGGGTAGCTGTGATGGTGGAAGCGATGACCGATAATCGTAATCGGACCGTCGCCGAGATCCGCCATATCTTCTCCAAGAACGGCGGCAACATGGGCGAGTCGGGCTCGGTCGGATGGATGTTCGACAAGAAGGGTTACATCGTTGTCGATAAGGCCGCGAAGGGCGAAGACGAACTGTTCGAGATCGCGATCGAAGCCGGTGTCGACGATATGCAGGACGACGGCGATGTGTTTGAGATCTTTACAGCTCCCGAAAGTTTCGAAGCGGTGAATGATGCCTTGAAGAAAGCCGGCATCGAACCGCAAGCCGCCGAAGTTTCCATGATCCCGCAGAACTACATCAAACTCGAAGGAGCTGAGGCGGCGACGATGTTAAAACTATATGATTCGCTCGACGACAATGACGATGTGCAAAAGGTCTGGTCAAACTTCGATATTGACGAGAGCGAGATGAATTGATCAGGACATCAATTGTCCAAAGGCAATTCGATGCCCGTCGGGCGTTTTTACAGTGAACTCACGAATCCCCCACGGCTGAGTTCGGATCGTCGAGTTTATATCGGCTCCGCGGCCGACGATCTCTTGATAAACCTCATCGACATTCTCTACCAGAGCGTGAGCAAACCACGAATGGTCACCTGTCTCGTGTGCCCACAGCGCGTCGGAGCACTCGCCAAGCATGACCTTGAAATCGCCAAATGACAGAAACTCCCAACCGGGAGCAGTGAAGTCGAGATCGAACCCGAGTTGATCTTTAAAATATGCGGCGGATACCGCAAGGTCTTTTACAGCAAGTACGTGGCGCGTGTGAACTACGCTTCTTTCGGTCATTAACTCTCCTCCTGCTTTGAAGAATTATCGTCATCGAAATGATACGACGGTTCCTTCCAAACGCCATAGGCAATGCCGGCGGCGACGACAATCGTGACGAATATCCAGATCGCGGTCCATTGAGTCGGCACGACGATTCGCACAAGGATGTCATTTAGAACCTCAAGGAACAGGGAAAAAAAGACGCCCGCCATACCTAAGCACACAAGCGCGATCAAACTGTAAACGCCGGCCTCGATGAGTTTGAGAAGGCGAACACTTGCGACGATACGTGCGACCATTCCGATCGAAAGATAGCCGAACATATAGATGAGCGCCAGCCAAAATAGCGACACGATCGCGATGCCGAACGGCAAAGCGCCTTGTTCGAACGCAGGAGCGAAATATTGCGGGGCGGCGTAGATGACCCCGCCGCAGACGATCATCACGATGCCTAGCGCCGAGAGGGTAAGTATCCAGAAGCCGCCTCGATTCGCTAGGAACCATCCAAATTCGAACCCTTCGCGGCGGTAAAGGTAGAAGATGTAACCTGCCGAAGCCGTCACCAGTACCGCACCGACTAGAGCTATGTTCGCTCCATCAGAAAATGGGAGAAGCCCCCACGGAAGCTGCAGCAATACGAAGAAGCCCAAAACGATCAGGCAGCTCGCCGAGTATATCTTTACGTGTGTTCGCATCTATCGCATATCACAGATAGCTGAGGGCCCAATGCTTGTTCCTAGCCTTTAAATTGCCCCACCAGCGGCACAGCGGGTACATCGCGATAAGCCCTGCGATCCAAACAGCATATACAACCGGCAGCGAAAAACCATGTCCCGGCGGCGCGAACTGACCCATCTCCAGGAGGTTTTTGAATAGGTAACTTGTGTCGATTCCGGCGAAGTAAGCGAGCACAACTCCGGCACTATGAGCCCACGCCCATTGAAGCAAGTAATAGAACATCGGCACCCGGCCGAATGTAATACAGACCTCCTGCCAGATCGCAGAACCGTCGATCCCGTCAGAAAGCCAAAGTAGGATCAGGCCGGGTCCAAGCGTCATCAGCAGGAATAGCAGCGACGGTGGATACTTGTTTGTATTCAGGAACGAGAGGATCGTATAGGCCTCAGTTGGGTTCGGATTTAAGGGAGGTCGTGCCAGGTTTTCCGGTGCGCCGGATCGTTGTTCCGTAGCGACCCGTTCGAGGTAAGCTGACCGTGTTGTCCATGGACCACCATCCCCATAGACGTTGATCAGTCTGATGCCGACGAACAAAACGGTCGCGGCAACGCCGAGTATAAGCAGCATTCTTCTTCGCCTCTCGGTTTCCCATGCGAATACCGAACCAAGCGCATAGCCCGCCATCATCACACCTATCCACGGGATCAGTGCATACGCAAAGAAGGCCCCGGAACCCGTCGAGCCGATCGGGACGATACCGATACCGTGCAGGATGATCCATAACGACTGTCCGAGATCGGCCTGACCAGTAAAGGCGATCTGCGGTGGTACCGATAGCCGGTCGAGCAAGTTATGCAGCACGATCATTAACACTCCCGCGATGCCGACCATCTGCAGCGGCAAATAGATCAGTCCCGCCATCGCGATCATCGAGACCCCGATCACCCAGATGACCTGCGCCATTCCGAAAAAGCTTGCGTAGTCCAGGTTGAATACGATGAGGAATCGGATAACCGTAAATTCTAGGACGATCAGCCAGAGTCCGCGCGTCAGTAGGAACCATGAGAGCTCCTTTCCCGCCTTCCCATTCATCCGCTGCAGGTAGATGCTCACGCCGGATAGAAATACGAATATCGGCGCGCAGAAGTGAGTGATCCAGCGAGTGAAAAAGAGCGGGACTGTCGTGGTCCCAGGATCGGTCGGATCGGCGAGCAATGCTCCGGAGTGAACAAATTCGCGAACGTGGTCGAGCATCATGATCATCATCACGATGCCGCGGAGTAGATCTACGGAATAGATGCGGCGCTTGAGGATTTCGGCGGGGTCGGAAGTGTTCATACAGGAAGTAGATAACACAATTCTCCGAGCCGGTCATTAGAACGTGTGAAATCTTATGAAAACGAAGAAATCCTATGCAGTGAAGTACGTCGGCGGACACAAGCTTTCGATGACGATCTAGGGCAGTGAAACATTTCACTGTCCAAGTAAACACAAAATAGGATTCGTCACTGTGTGCCGAACCTGATCGCCGATCGTTCTTTAGCTTTCATCGCCTCGACCGCACGGTCGCGCGGCGGTGCGTGGGTCACGAGCGAGTTGAGCATTTCTTGAGCGGCCGCAGCTACACGTTTTACCGCGAGTTCAAAGACTTCTTGGTTAGGCTGGGAGGGCTTGTTCATACCCGAAAGCTTGCGTACGAATTGGAGTGCTGACGCATTCACTTCGTCGGTGGTTGCGGGCGGATCGAAATTATAAAGCGTTCTGATATTTCGGCACATAGCTATTTCGCAGCCTGTTTCAAGCCCTCATTTGAAAGGCGGCGATTTGGATATCGTTTGAGTGCCCGACGAAACGCGTCAGAGGCATCCCCACCCTTGCCCGCTCTCAAATACATCTCGCCTGCCGCTTCCCACGCAGGCTTCACGATCGCCGGCGGGCCGTACTCGAAGATGAGTTTATCTTCTGCCTCCGCGGCAAGAGCAATCTTCCTAATCCCTGATTCTCGGTTTCCGGATGCCTCCTCGATCGCTGCTTCCAGGATCAAAGCCATTACTGATGCCGCGTCAATATCCGATTTCGGGACTTCTGAATATCGATCGACTGGACCCGATGTAAGAGTCGTTTTTGATCTGCCATTCTCGATCCGATCGCGAAGTCTCGAAAGCGAGGCCCGTGCAGCGGTCAAATCTTTGTGCCGGGCATCTTCGAGCCCGATCGCAAGATCATGATTAGAAAACGGACCAATCGAGTTTATCCCGGTTGAGTCTACCGGCTCCAACAGCGATGCCGGCTCTGGGCGCTGAGTCTCAACGAGCATTGTGGCCCGGCACATTGCCAGGTGCGTCCTCGCGTAGCCCGTCGAGATCCGCTTGTTGTCGTCCTCGATTATCGCGAGTATCCGTAGAGCCTCGTCAACTTTTCCAAGCTGTAGATAGCCGTGCTGCAGCCAGTGAAGAGCGTGGTATCCACCGCCGCCCGAATCGCGTGCCGTCTTCATCGAATCTGTATTCGCACGGTTCGCGTCGTACCACATGCCGAGGGCAAAGAAGATGTGCGACGGCATATGCTGCGCGTGCGACGCGCTTCGAGCAACGGTCCCGTAAGCCCGAGCTGCTCGCAGGCCGAGAGGCGCGTGAACCGGATCGTCGTAGGCGTGGATCAAATAGTGGAGCGCACCTGGATGAAGCGGATTCTTTAGATAGATTGACTCGGCGACGGCTGCGGCCCGCATGTAGTTCTCGGTATTTCGGTTAATTCGGGTGAGGCCGAGGATCGACAAAGAATAGAAGGCCTTTGCCTCGGTGTCATCAGGAAACCGGTGGCTAAGTTCTCCCATTGCTGCAGAATATGCGGCTGCCCGTTCCGGCGCATTACCATCGCCATACAACCGCTCCACCGCGTCCAGATACATCCGTTCTCGCGGAGTCTTAGCTTTTTCACTCCGCGAGGCGGGCGTCGGGGCGAGCTTTGCCAGTGCGCCCAGCGCGCTTGCCCGATCATTCTCCGGCCAGATCGGGTGATCGTAAGTCATCGCCTCGCCCCAATAGGCGAGAGCAAACTCCTTGTCGATCTGCTGAGCTTCGATAAATGACTTGCGTGCAGCATCGTACTCAAAGCTGTGAAGCAAAAGTACGCCGTTGATAAACCCTTTCTGAGCGTCCGGCGATCCGGAGTTCGGAAATTCGATCACGCCTAAGTCGACGGAGCCCACTTTCGCCGAGTCGTGGCCCGCGTGACTCTGCCCCGCAAATGGAATGGTGAGCACAAGGAGTAATAATTGAGCGGACAAGATCCGACTGGTGTTCATCGGGTGACCTCCAATTTTGCGTCAAACAGAGACTAGATGATTTGGTGCGCTACAGTCTCAGCGAGCGGAATCGTAACCGTAAACTTACTGCCCTTCCCTTCGCCCTCGCTTGCGGCTGAGATAGTGCCGCCGTGGAGTGCGACGAGATGCTTGACGATCGCCAGCCCTAAACCTAATCCGCCTTTGCGATTCGTGGTGGAATTATTCGCCTGCTTGTATCGTTCGAAGACGCGCGGAAGAAATTCGGGACTTATGCCCTGCCCGCTGTCGGCAACTGCGATCCGAGCCTGGCCGCCAAGCTTCTCGAGCGTCAGCGTAATAGCGCCTCCCTCCGGGGTGAACTTAACAGCGTTTGAGAGCAGGTTATTGATGATCTGCTGAATCCTTTCCGAGTCGCCGTGGACGGCCAACTCCTCGTCCGGTGCGGCGTAGTGTAAAGATATCGACTTTGCTTCCGCCGTCGGCCGGATATTGTCGGAGGCGATCCGGGCGAGTTCGTTCAAAACGAAGGTTCTCATCGTGAGCCGGATCGTTCCGTTGACGATGCGCGTTATATCAAGGAGATCTTCAACGAACTTAGTCTGCGTGACTGCACTTCGTTCAATAGCGTCCACCGCCTTCTCGAAGATCTCATCACTCTGGCGATTCGTCTTCAGTAACCGGACCCAACCGAGCATTGCATTGAGTGGCGTGCGGAGTTCGTGCGAAAGCACGGCCAGAAAGTCATCCTTGGCCTGATTTGCTGATTCGGCTTCTTCGCGGGCCGCCTGTTCTCGGACATTCCGGACTCGCTCATCCTCCAGTTGCTTCAGCTGGATCGCGTACCGAATGGAGCGTTCGAGATTCCGAGCGTAGAGCTGACCTTTGATAAGGTAGTCGGCCGCACCGGCTTTCATTGCGCGCCGATCGATCTCCTCGTCGGTCTGGCCGGTTAGAAGGATCATCGGGCAGCCAAACTCCCGTTCGCGAAGGTCACGCATCAACTCAACGCCGTCGTGGGAGCCGAGCTGAAAATCCAAGATACAGATATCGTAATCGCACGGTGATTCGAGAGCGACAGCTTCTTCGTAAGTCGCGACGCGATTCAGGATGTATCGATCGTTGCCGATCTCACGAAAAAGATCTCTAACGATTATAAAATCGTCGTCGTCGTCTTCTACAAGTAAAACGTTGATCGCTGTAATGTTCCCGTCGGAATACATATTGACTAATCCGGTAGTTCGACAAACTCAACCCAATACTCGCCCAAGCTTCGCATGAGTTCGACGAGCCGATCAAATGTAACCGGCTTGGTTATAAACGAACTTGCACCAAAATCATAACTGCGGAAAATGTCTTCCTCAGCTTTAGAGGTTGTCATGATCACGATCGGAATGCGGCGAAGGTTAGGATCAGACTTTATCTCTTTCAACGCTTCACGGCCGTCCTTCTTGGGCATGTTCAGATCGAGGAGTATCAAGCCGGGACGCGGTGAATCTTCGGCGTTTACATACTTGCCCTTACGCGTCAGATACTCCATTAATTCCTCGCCGTCCTCGACAAATCGAAGGTCGTTGAGAACACGGCTTTCTTCGAGGGCGTCGCGTGTGAGCATGCGGTCGTCGGCGTCGTCATCCGCCATAAGGATGATGATCGGTAGTCCGTTAGCTTTTGTCATTGATTCTCCTTTTGCACGATGGGGAGAGTCGCAATAAACGTCGACCCAACCCCTGGCGTGCTCTCTGCGGTCAGCGATCCGCCGTGGCGTTCTACGATCTTTCGGCAAACCGCCAGCCCGATGCCGGTACCTTCGTACTCATTCCGGCCATGCAACCGTTGAAAGGGAGTGAATATCCTATCGAGATACTTTTCGTCAAAGCCTATACCATTATCGGAAACTGAAACGCGTAGTAACCGCTCGGGCATCGAACGACCGATGCTGGCAACTTCGCCCTGAAATACTTCGCCAGAGACCTGGACGCTCGGGGATACCCCTTCCTTCGCAAACTTTAGTGCGTTTGCGATCAGATTCTGGAAGAGCTGCCGCATCTGAACAGCATCGGCATCGATCGTCGGAAGGTTTCCGACCGCGACCTTACCGCCCGAAAGTTCGATCCGTGTCTCAAGGTCCCCCAAAACTCCACTAACTACCTTGTCTAAGTCGGTCGGCTCGAACGGCAGGGCCTTGGTCGTCACACGCGAATAACTTAGCAGATCGTTGATCAGCGTGTGCATTCTATCTGCGGCGTTCGACATCCGGTCCAGATAATCCTTTCCCTGCTCATCGAACTTCGGCCCCTGAACCGTTCGTAAGCGGTCGCCAAATGCTTGGATCTTCCTTAACGGCTCCTGTAGGTCGTGCGATGCTACGAACGCAAAGTCTTGCAATTCGCGATTGCTTCGCTCGAGTTCCACGTTAAGGATCGAAAGCTCCGCCGTACGCTCGCGAACTCGATCCTCTAACTGATCCCGCGCCGCCGACAGGTTTGCTTCGTTCAATTGCCTCGCCCGGATGTCGCGAAGAGCGAGATAGAAAACTAGACATATCAGACATAGCGAACCGACGAAAGACACGCCGAGTGTGACAAGCAATTGTTGCGAACTCTGTCCCGATTGAGCGAGTCGCTGCTGCAGCAGCTCTCGCTCCGCGTTTTCAATAGCGTCCAGCGCCGATTTAACGGCATCCATCCGATTTTTACCTTCCGGGCCCTGGCCAGGCGGTATAACAGTGGCACCCAACACCTCGCGACGGCTGACATATTCTTTGAGTAGGTCTAATCGCGACCGGACGGCCTCCTCCAACACCGTAAACCGCGCCTGATGTGACGCATTGTCCCTAGTTTTATCTTTTAGAAGGGTTATGTTCCGCGGGATCTCCAAAAGATCTTTTTCGTAGGCTTCCTTATAAACGTCTACGCCAGTCAATAAAAATCCGCGGGCGTCTGTCTCGACCTGGAGCAATAGCGTCCTTATCTCCTCAAGACCCTCGAGTACCTCCTGAGTATGCGTCACGCGCTCATTGTTAGCGATGAGTGTATTCACCGCGCGATATGACACCACGCCAATGATCGCCAGCAGCACGATACTTGCGAGAAACGCCAGGAACAGAGTTCCACCTACCTTTGCAGCCATCTATTTACGCGAGGACAAAACTACCCGATACCTGTGAGGCAGGACCGGGTAGCGATACTCCTTGGGGTAGAGTTATCTGATACAAGAATGACGTGTTTTCAGCCCAACGTCAATTCGGACAATGTTTAGATACCGTTGCTTTCGATCCACTCTTGGGCGGCACGAGCTATCTCGTCGAAGACATCTTCGGCCGAACTGCGTGTCTTTTTTAGCACTTTATAGCTATGGTTTGCGGTGTCGAGAAGGTGGAGCGTCGCCTCTCGTCCAAGCTTCGCCACCACTGGTTTCAGAAGATCTAGTGCTGCGAGTTCGTCACGGGAACCGGATAGGAAAAGCAGTGGAATATCGATCGGTGCAAGGTGCTCAGCCCGCTTAGTATCCGGCCGCCCCGCGAGATGCAGCGGGAACGAAAACAAGATCAATCCTTTCACATTCTCTAGCGGCTTTTCGCTTTGTGCCGTCGTCGTCATCCGTCCACCGAATGAATGGCCGCCCGCGAGCAAGCATAGATCGGGCGTGACTTCGTGTGCCGCTCGAACCGCACTCCGAATCGTCTCGATACAAGTTTTGTTCGAGTTTCTAGCCGTACCATTCTCGGAGTAGGGGAAGTTGTATCTAAATGTCGCGATCCCTCGCTCCGCCAACACTTCCGCGATTCGCTGCATTGTCGCGTGACGCATCGAGGTACTTGCACCATGCCCGAGCACAAGCAGATGCGTAGCTTTATCCGGCCGCATCAGGATCGCGGATACTTTACCCTTGTCGGCCGTTGCTGTGAATTTCACTTCCGTTTGCTTCATTTCTTTTCAATCCGCGAGATCCTTATCATTAAAAGCATGTCGCCCGCCCGCATGCCCAGACACAACAGCTTCGCGGATGGTGATCATAAAAAGCTTCCTCGACGAGCGGGCGGAACGGCGTCTTACCCGACGTCGCTGTCGGCGGTTGCAGTTGCAACGACCGCAAGGATCGTCAACAGAATCGAGTCGTGATTTACTTTCATTTTCCCTCGAATTGTTTCTTCAATCCCTGCCAAACGTCCGAGTACTGATGCTGGAGTTGGGCGGTTTCCATTGCGAATTTAGTCGGGCGGATGATGTAACGCGACTCGAACATGAACGCGAGCGTGCCGCTGAGTTTCTGGGGTTTCAGGTTGGTGTTCGAAGCCTTTTCAAATGCGTCAAGATCGGGGCCGTGAGCTGACATCTGGTTGTGAAGCGATCCGCCGCCGGGGACGAATCCTTCTTCCTTTGCATCGTACTGGCCATAGACGAGGCCCATGTACTCGCTCATCGTATTGCGGTGATACCACGGCGGGCGGAAGGTGTCCTCGGCGACGAGCCAGCGGTCGGGAAAGATAACGAAATCGCAGTTCGCGACGCCGGCTTCGCCGCTTGGCGATGTCAAGACTGTAAAGATCGACGGATCCGGGTGATCGAAAGAGATCGAGCCAATAGTGTTGAAGTTGCGCAGATCGTAAAGGTACGGAGCGTAGTTGCCATGCCAGGCGACCACGTCCAGCGGGGAGTGGCCGATCGCGCATGACCACAGATTTCCGCCGAATTTAGCTACAAGTTCGAACTCGCCTTCGAGGTCTTCATACCACGCGACCGGGGTCTTGAAATCCCTCGGATTCGCGAGTCCGTTAGCCCCGATCGGCCCTAGATCCGGCAGGCGAAACTGCTGGCCGTAATTCTCGCAGATGTAGCCGCGAAGTTCTTTGTCGTCAGGGTGCGGGTCGATCTTGAATTTTAGTCCCCGGGGGATGCACACCATCTCGCCCGCCCCCGCCTGAAGATATCCAAGCTCTGTGAAAAATCCGATTCGTCCCTTTTCCGGAAGTATCAGCATCTCGGCATCGGCGTTATAAAAATACCGGCCGCCCATCCCCTTGTTAAAGGCATAGATGTGGACAGCAATTCCCGACTGCCCGAACAAGTCGCCGTTGCCCCCGATCGTCGTGATGCCATCAATGAAGTCGGTCGGTTCGGAAGGTATCGGCAGGGGGTCCCACCGAAGCTGATTCGGCGTCGCCACCACTTCGTCGAACGGCGTCGAGCGAAACATTCCGTTCCCGATCTGCGTGAACGGTTTGTGCAAAACGCTCGGGCGTATGCGGTACGTCCATGTTCGCTTGTTGTGAACGCGGGGAACGGTAAATGCCGTTCCCGAAAACTGCTCGGCGTACAATCCAAGCGGCGCCTTCTGCGGCGAATTGCGCCCAACCGGCAACGCTCCTCCGACAGCTTCCGTTGCGAATTCGTTAGCAAAGCCTGTTTGGTATGCGGGTTTCATCATCCGTTGCACAAGAGACTGCCGCCTCTAGCTCCGATAGATCCAGGCGCCATCGCTTATGTTCCGTCCGTCGCGATAGCCGCCCGTGATCAGAACACTTCCGTCCGACAGCAAGGTTGCGGTGGCAAAAAGCCGAGTCGATTCCAGGTCGCCCTCGGCATACGAAAAGCTGTTTGTCGCGGGGTCGAAAACCTCCGCACGCCGTGCTCCGCCCGCTACTAATACCCTGCCGTCGGCGAGTAGGATACCCGTGCCCTGAAGCTTGTAGCGGGAGGTGTTCATGTTGTTTTTTACAGCCGTAAAGGTGCGGTCCGCGGGGCTGTAAACCTCCGCGTTATTGTAAGCGCCATCCCCGTCACGCTCGTCAGATCCGCCCAGAATGAGGACTCGGCCGTCAGATAAACGCACAGCTTCATGCTTATGCCGTTTAATGGTCAGTTCGCCGGAAGGTGCAAAGCGGCCTGTTTCGGGATCGAATATTTCGGTGCTCGTATAGACCACCATCTGCGAACGGCGATCTCTGTGACCGCCAGTGATCAGCACGCGGCCGTCGTTGAGCAAGGTGGCTGTATGCGATTCACGCGACACGGACATATCAGCAACCGCCGTCGAACGATTCGTTGCCGGATCATATATCTCCGCGCTCTTAAGAAACGTCCAGCCCGTTCCAACTCCGCCGGCGATCAAGATCTTTCCATTCTTCAACAAGGTGGCCACATGCCCGCTTCGGGGCGACAACAACCGTCCAACTTGCGAGAAGCGTTTGGTTTCAGGATCGTAGATCTCGGTCGTGTCGAGATATTGACCATTGAATCCTCCGACGATCAGAACCGTTCCGTTCGGCAAAAGCGTCGCAGTATGGCTAGACCGCTCGACAGCCATTCTTGCAACCGCCGCAAAGCTGTTTGTACCTGGATCAAATTCCTCGGCGGTCGACGTGTTTCCGTCGCCGCCAATATACCCGCCGGCAAGCATCACATTACCGTTTTGCAGCAGCGTTGCCGTATGCACCGACCGCCGCGTCGTCATTCCCGATATTCGACTGATAGAACCCACATTCGCACGCGAACTCGCCGGGGCGTTCTTGACTGGAGCCACCTGGGCCGAACAGCTGAAGGTGAGGAGCGAAAAAACGAAAAAGAGGCTGGCGAAGCAATGAGTTGGCAGGAACATAACCTTAATAATCTACTCCTTGCACTTATTCTCAAAACGCATTTTGCAGGCGTCGATACCGGGACCGAACCCGTTCGGAGTGTTCTCGATCGTGCGAGCCAAGTTTCTTGTAGAAACGTTCGGTATGATCCGACGGGCTGGTAAAGAACGGATTTGGGCTCTGGCGAAATGCACTCTACAAATTTCCCCGTCTCCGCTGTTCTTCCTCAATAGATACGAACAGCGCCTTGAAGTTGCCTTTGCCAAAGCCTTTGCAGCCTTTGCGTTGAAGGATCTCGTAGAAGACGGTTGGGCGATCTTCGACGGGTTTCGTGAAGATCTGGAGCAGGTAGCCTTCGTCGTCGCGGTCGACGAGGATGCCGAGTTCTTTCAGTTCGTCTACGCTTTCGTCGATCTCGCCTATGCGGTCGGCGAGCTCTTCATAATATGTGTCAGGCACGCGTAGGAACTCGACTCCGTTTGCCTGAAGTTTGGCGACGGTCGAGCGGATGTCTTTGCAGAGCAAAGCGACGTGCTGAGCGCCCGCTGAACCATAGAAATCGATGTATTCCTGGATCTGCGATTTTCCGCCTTTACCGGTCGCAGGTTCATTGATCGGGAATTTGATGTTGTGGCCGCCGTCGCTCATCACGATCGACATCAGCGATGAATATTCAGTGGAGATGTCGTTATCGTCGAAAGTGATGTAACGTTCGAAGCCCATCACGTCGCGATAGAAATCGCACCACTCGTTCATCTTGCCGAGCTCGACGTTGCCGACAATGTGATCGACGAGCTGAATTCCGACTTCGTCGCCCGCTACTTCCTGCGGGACAAATCCCGGAAGGAAAACGCCCGAGTAGTTGTGGCCGTTATTGTTGTTATACGACAGGAATGAGTGGATCGTGTCGCCGTAAGTCGCGATCGACGCATGGCGCACCATGCCGTTCTCATCACCGTGGTCGTGCGGGTCTTCGACAGGCCGGGCTCCGCGCTTCACCGCCTCGTGAAATGCGTGATCGGCATCTTCGACCATGAAGGCAATGTCGTGCACGCCATCGCCGTGCTGCTTGATGTGCTCGGAGCCGGGATGGTTGGGCGATAGCGGTGTGGACAAAATAAAGTTGACGCGGTTCTGCCTCAGCAGGTAGCTCGTCACCTCACGGTTCCCCGTTTCGAGCCCCATATACCCAGCACGCGAAAACCCAAAAGCCTTGCGATAGTAAAACTCCGCCTGCTTCGCGTTCCCAACGTAAAACTCAACGTGATGTATTTTCTTTAATCCCAGTGGATTCTTATCTTGGTTCATGGCTAATTTGAGATGGAATTAAGGCTTCCAAATTATCTTTCAAAATCTGTATTTGTCTACTATGATACTCCCGTATCCTCTAAATTTATGCACGACGCTCCCTCACAATCTGCACCGTCCGTTAACCGGCTTCTTTCGATCTTGCCGCCGGATGAGCGAAGTTTTATCGAACCGCATCTCGAATTGGTTTCGTTTCCCGTCGGCCACTTCGTCGCGCTTGCCGGTGACGCTCTGAAGCGTTGTTACTTCCCCAACAACGGCATGATCTCGCTGCTGGCCGAAACTCAGAATGGCGGCGCTGTCGAGATCGGATTTACCGGCTTTGAGGGCATGGTGGGCCTGCCGCTTCTGCTCGGTAAAAACTCGATGCCGTATCAGGCTCTTGTTCAGGCGCCAACTGAGGGCTACGTCGCTGACACCAGCCGGGTGCTCCATCTATTTGACCAACGCGGCATCTTTCACGACACCGTACTTCGCTACAGCTACGTTGAGATCCGCCAACTCGCTCAAACTGCCGTTTGCAACCATTTCCACTCGATACAGTCGCGAATGTGCCGTTGGCTTGCGGTTATGTGCGAGCGTGCGGGGGACCGTCAGGTAAAGCTTACCCAAGAGTTTCTAGCTCATTTCCTCGGTGTTCAAAGAACAAGCATCGGGGCGATCGCCAATACGCTCCAGCGCGAGGGAATCATTGACTACAGTCGCGGTAAGATCGAGATCCTCGACCTCGAACGTCTGGAGATGAACTCATGTGAGTGTTTTAGCATCATCCGCCAAGAATTCGCCGAATATCTGGCTTTAAAAAAAGATGTCCGTATGTCGGGAACCCGACAGACAGCCGCAGTCTAGTTTCGCTACGCTGACGATACTCTCCTTAATTAGACTCAAGATAAAAGTATAAATAGAACACCGGGGAAGGTTACTTTCTGCGTATACGTCCGCATTTTTCAATGGAGCAACCGCGCTTTCTCATCGTTGAGGATGATATTGAATCCTGCAAAATTCTCAATATCGTCCTTGCGGACTATGACCTTACGGTTGTGCACACCCTCGCTAGTGCCAAACCGCATTACCAGATCCAGCATTTCGACGTTTTTATGCTGGACAACTGGCTGCCGGATGGTTCGGGCATCGATTTCTGTCGAGAGATTCGCCTGAGTCATCCGGATACTCCTATCATTTTCACGTCAGCCGCGGCACACAACGACAACATCAACGAAGCATCCGATGCCGGAGCGACCCACTACTTAGTGAAGCCCTACGATCCATTTGAACTCCAGCAAATTGTCAAAGATCTTCTCAATCCTTCGGTGCGGTCAATTACCAGTTCACGATAGATTCATTTGTCTCCCACACCGAGCGGGCCGGGTTCTAAAACCGGCTCGCGATAGATTCGATGTAACGCCGCGTAACTTCTTTCAATTCGGAATAGGAGGGAATCACATACAGGATTCGCTGCATTTCGCTGTAATCGTACGGCGTATTGATAACCTGGTCTAGATCAAAGGCGCGACGCTCGACGTTATCGGAGAAGGCATGCTCCAGCTCACCGAAACTTGAAAGCAAGCCTGCGCCGTAGGCCTTAACATCGCCCTCGTGTTCGACCATTCCAAACTCCACCGTAAACCAGTAAAGCCGTCCCAATTCTTCCAACTGCTGATCGTTTGCGACGCGCGCTCCGTGGCCGATGAACTGTGAATAATCCGCAAAGTTCGCGTTCGTAAACATCGGGATATGCCCGATCGCTTCGTGAACGATGTCTGGCTCAGGTGTGTATTCAGGCCGCGAATGATGGCGAATGTATTGCGTCGAGAGCATGGTCCGCCACGAAAGCCAGCTTAGAAATGCGCGCGTATCAACAAGTCCTTCGATGGGCGCGAGGCGAAAATTCGTCGTCTGCTTCAGTCGCCGGTTCATCTCGGATAGCTGCGGGATGCGGTCGTTCGAGATTCCTAAGGCTTTCTTAGCCTGAAGATAAAATGGCGAGGCATGCTTTTGATGGAGTTCTTCTAAACGCCCCGCCACATGCTGCCAAATGCCCTGTTCATCTTCGGTGTAATCGACGTCCGTGATCACACCGGTCTCTCGAAAACGCTTCGCGCATGCCGCTATGTGATCTCGCCGCTCGCGATACTGCTCGTCACTCGCGCCCGGATGATCGAGTTGTAATTCCTCGATATCCTCGAATGGCATATCTGTAAACGCCGGCAGATCGGCGTCCGAGATGTGAATATTCGCCACACTAACTGCGGGCTCGATATTTGAAGCGATGTCGGTAAGCATTTTCGCGGCTCCTTGCATATCTTTGATGGCGTTCGTAAAAGCCACGTTATCTCTAATCATCAATTCTAATGGAAACGATAATCAGCTTAAATGAGTAACCTACTGAAATGTCCACGCAAAACCTTACTTAATTAGTTTGATCTAGTCTTTTGCCATATATTATTAGGCAATCGTTTAACTCATCTATGATCGACGAAATAGATCGGAAGATACTAAAGGAATTGCAGGAAGACGCCCGCACGAGTTATGCGGAACTTGGACGGCGGGTGGGGCTAACGACGCCTGCCGTGATCGAGCGTGTTCGAAAACTGGAAGATGCGGGCATCATCGTCGGATACCGCGCCGACATCGACACGGCGAAGGTCGGCTTGCCCATAACGGCATTTGTGCGAATGAGCATTAGCGGCGTCGACTACAGTCACATAATCGAGGTCGCCCAGAAGTCGAACGAGGTGCTAGAATGCCATCGCGGGACGGGCGGCGATTCATTTATCATGAAGGTGGCAGTAGCCTCGGTCGAACATCTCCAGGAGATCATCGACAAATTAACACCCTACGGCATCACAACAACCGCGATCGTTTTGTCGTCGCCTGTTCGCCGGCGAGTGATCAACATCACCTGAGTTGATTAAGTGCGGACCGTTCCGAAAAGACCTACTTCTGAACAGCTAACGATTCAGCCTTGACCCTATACGGGCATATACTGGTCCGATTACGAATAGCAGGAAAAGAGCACAAACAATTATATTTCCGGGCTTATTCATAGAGCCTCCCTTACGATGCCCTATTACGCCTGCCGCGATAGGTTGTTTCCTTTTCGGAGTTGCGGCGAAACGTGGAAGTACTTTTATTGACGCAGGAAGTTTTCTGGCCTTAGTGCGCCGTGGCTGAATCTGACTTTTCTTATAGCGCCTTTGAACCAGTAAACCTTGTTCTGCCGTACGCCGATGGATACTCGCCCTTGGCCAAAGGGCCTCATTGCGATCTTGCCTGAGAGCTCGAGTTTGCCGTCGATGTAATGCCGCATCTCGGTGCCGTCATAGACCAGCGCGACGTGATACCAGCGGCCGGTTGGGTGTTTGAAAGTCTCGGCGTAGAGCGGCAGGCGGTTCTCACCAGATTTGAAGAACGTGTCCAGAAACCATTGGTCTTTGGTCACCCGCGTTTCCAGCATTGCGCGGCTTTCGACATTCTCAAGATCCTCAACGTGCAACCAACGCTGCTCTGCCGGACCATCAGCGTCAGGACGAAACCACGCTTCGATCGTTAACGCATTCGCTCCCGCAAGCGGATTCGTCTCGATTAAGATCCCATCGTCAACTCCATCGAACTCGATCGCCCTGCCGTTGTCCGTCTTGATGACCTTCGGTTGACCGAGTATCTCGACCTTGTGCCCGCCGATCTTTTTGAGGTTGTCGAGGTTCCAAGTCATCGACTGCGACAAGCAGACGCCTGCAAAAAGAACCAGTAGAATTATCTGCAAAAAAGATCTTTTCATCAGAGCGTACGCGTAAGAGCGTTGAGAGTTAGATTACTATACGCTCAAGGCATAAAGCATGAGCGTTTTCTCATACCATCTAGCAAAGACAACATACGCGGCAGGCCTGAATACTCTTCTGTTTCCTTCTGAACCCGACAATGTGTCCGGCTTGATCCACGCCGAGTTCATGTCCGTTATGACTCTGGGATCGCCCATCTTATCCCCGTCACGAATGCTGTTCAATCAGCTTGCGGTTTTTGCCCAATGGGAGAGTGAAGATGCGATAAATATGTTTCTGGAGAATGATCGGGTCGGCAGGGTGTTGGCGAAGGGATGGCACGCTCGACTTGCGTTCTTGCGGCAATGGGGATCAATCAGCGGATTTGAAATACCGAACGATGACGTCGAAACTGACCCGGCCTCACCCGTAGTTGCCGTGACACTCGCCCGAATGAAGATGTTGCAAGTTCCGAGGTTCCTTCACTGGGGCAGGCCGGTCGAGAAGTTGGTTCGCGACCATCCCGGCACGACACTCGCTCTAGCTTCGATCAGGTATCCTCGAACTATCTCGACCTTCTCAATATGGAAAACGGCGAAAGAAATGGCGGATATGGTGCGAGGACATAGTGCGGTGCCGCAGCCGAAACGACACATTGATGCAATGAAGGAAAGAGACAGGAAAGACTTTCACTACGAATTCACGACCTTACGTTTCAAGCCGCTCTCAGAATTCGGCGAGTGGAATGGGAGAGCGAACATCATTCCCGGCTTAGACTAACATCCAATGGCCTTCGCGTCCCCGATGCAAAAACTCCAAGACTGGTTCACTCAGCAGTGGGTCATCATTCGCGGAAGAAAGATCAATCTCGTCGAACATGCTTGGCTCATTGGGCCATTCGGGAAGGTCGGCGGGATCGGTGGTGCATTCATCGATCAACTGGCCGAGACGGAAGGTCTGATCGTGCGAAGAGGCGAAGATTCGGGCGGACTGATCCCATCGATCAGTAACCTGGATCTATCGGAAGGCGAGCTTTCACGCCTGTCCAAACCCGTAATTAATTTCTACGAAAACACCGCGAGTCACAGCTTGTCGTTATCGGTTAACTGGAATCCATTCTTCCGAGGCTTCGGCATTCTCACAAATAAGCTGTTCAGCAATAGGATCGACCAATTGAATATACCCACCCGCAATCTTGAAGATTCTGAATCTTTGACGAGCGAGATCATCGCGCTTATCGATCCAGCCTCGAACGAGACACGGTACACGATTTGGTTTCGAACCGTACAATCAAGCGGTCAGGTCGTTTACTCGGGCGTATATGGTACGTGTACTTTGCCGTCCGGAAAGACCGGTATTAGAGCGGTATTCCCTTTGCCGAACGGTAACGCTACGGTGCTCATGATTCCAGAGGTTGGAGAGAATGGTGAACTCATTTTGGAGTCCGCGGGGAAAGGATTTGGCGACGCTGGTTTTTATTTTCTCTTAGAGGACTCACGAGGGAATCTTTGGTCACAGTTCATTCGCTCATTTCGCGACCGGCTGACCGTTCACTCCGGGGGAGACCATCTTGTGGCTGAGCAAGAGCTAACGCTCTTCAAGTTCAGAGTCGTAACATTCACCTATCGGATCGTACGAAAGGAAACTTAGCGGCCATCAATTAAACATCTTCCCTGGATTCAGGATTCCATTGGGGTCGAAGACTTGTTTGATGCCTTTCATTATTTCGAGCGTGGGGCGGTCGATGGCGTAGTGCATGTATTGGGATTTGACGTAGCCGATCCCGTGTTCGCCGGAGATGGTGCCGCCGAGATTGACGGAAAGCTGGAATGTCTCCGAGACGCATTCGCGTGCCCGGGCGATGGCTGCGGGGTCGTCGCGGTCGACGACGAAGTTGACGTGGATGTTGCCGTCGCCGGCGTGGCCGAAGTTGGCGACGAAGGTGTCGTGACGTTTACCGATCTCTTCGATGCGGGCGACGAGTTCCGGGACCTTCGACCGAGGGACGACTACGTCTTCGTTGATCTTGAGCGTGCCGTATTTCATCAGGCTGGGAGAGATCGCGCGCCGGACGTCCCAGAGCTTGTCTTCCTCTTCTTTCGTCTTAGCCCGAAGAACGTCGAAACCGCCATTTGCGTTAATGATCCGTTCGATCATGACCGCGTTTCGCTCGACTTCTTCCTTCGAGCCATCAACAGCGACCAGCAAGATCGCACCGGCGTCGTTCGACAACCCAAACGCAAAATTCTCTTCGATCGCCGCAACGCAGTATTTATCGATCACCTCCATCGCCATCGGAAGCAGGCCGTGCGGCGTGAACTTGGTGAGTACCTTGCAGGCGGCTTCCATCGAATGGAAATTGGCCCGGACGGTCGAGGTTGCTTCGGGCATCGGGAGCAGTTTCAGAGTTGCCTCCGTGATGATGCCAAGCATTCCCTCGCTGCCGCACATCAGCCCGGTCAGGTCGAACCCGACGACGTTCTTGACGGTCTTGCCGCCGGTGCGGATCACTTCGCCGGTTGCGGTCACGACTTCAAGTCCGAGTACGTGATGCTTCGTTACACCATACTTCGGCGTACGCATTCCCCCGGCGTTTTCGGCGATGTTGCCGCCGATGAATGAGTCCTTGTAGCTCGCCGGATCGGGAGCGAACATAAGGCCTTGTTGGGATACCGCCTGTTGAACTTCGTAGGTTGTTAGGCCCGGCTGGCAGGTGATGTATAGGTCGTCCGCACTGATCTCTATAATCTTCTTCATCCGGTCGGTCCCGATTACGATGCCGCCTTCAACCGGAACCGCTCCCCCTGTATAGCCGACTCCGCCGCCGCGAGCTGTAACAGGAAAAACGTGCTCGTTCGCGAGCTTCAAGATCTCGACCATCTCGGCCGTCGATTCGGGAAACACGACTGCCTCAGGCGGAAACTTTTCCTTCACCGCGTCTGCTCCGTAAGGCTCGACGCGATCGGGTTCGACGATGACGTTCGCGGCGCCGACGATCGCCTTCAGCGCCGCAATTACCTCCGGCTTCGACGCATTCGTCGTCGCCCGGCCCTTCGATTCGAAATGGATGGAACTGAACATCAAATTGCTTCAACTTGGTAAGGTCGGTAAGATTCGCTATGAGAAAAGGCTATCTTACCAGAAGGTAATGACAGATTTGAGCGAAGCGGTGATCAGACAATTCGGATATACGGACGTACTCGGGTGGTCGTACTCGCGGTACTCCACGTTCAGCAGCTGCAAGCGGCAGTACTATTACGAGAAGTACGCGAAGTATGACCTTGCCGGCGACCTTATGCAGACGCGTAAGCTCGCGCAGTTGACTACGGTACCGCTCGAGATCGGCAACATCAGCCACAAGATCCTGCAGACGCTCCTCAGAAGGCTTCAGAAGTCGTCCGACGAGATCGACCCTGAACGATTCTTTGACTATGCACACCGGGCGGCCGAGTCAATATTTCGTTCCAAGCTCTTCGATGAGGTTTACTACGGCGTTCGCGAATCCATCGATTTTGAGATCGAGATCTACGAACCCGTTCGACAAGCTTTGGAGAATTTCTTACGCAGCGAGAGGCTGCAATGGATCTTTGAGGAAGCACTCGTCACCAAAGACGAATGGGTGATCGAACCCGATGGCTTCGGCGAACTTCGAATAGATGGTCTCAAGGCCTACTGCAAGGTCGATTTTCTTTTTCCGATCGGGGATGAGATGTACATCCTCGACTGGAAAACGGGTAAAGAAGACTACAAGAAACATCGGGTTCAACTTCACGGATACGCTTATTGGGCCAACTACCATTTTGAGAAAGAATACTCGCTGATAGAGGCGACCGTCGCGCACTTGCTTCCCGGCTACAAAGAGCATTCTCAGCGGATAAATGAATTCGACGTTCAGGAATTCTCAGACGTAGTTCGGAGCCAGACCGAAGAGATGTATTCGCTCTGTGCCGAGCCAGAACTGAATATCCCTCTTCCAAAGGATGAGTTTCGGATGACGCCGCACGGGAATTTCTGCAAGACGTGCAAGTTTCGCGAACTGTGCGACCGGAAGTGAGCATTTTTCGAGACTTTCGGTTAAACTGCACGAAACAAGCCTTTCAAACTTTAATCAATCGAATAATTGCTATGGCGGAAAACGATAAGATCCCGGCTGACGATTACGAACGCAACCTCGCAACCGACCTTGACGACGACACTCCTGACAAGCCGAAGGGAATGCCGTTGCACACGAAGATCCTTCTCGGGCTGCTCGTGGGCGTTTTAGGCGGACTGGCGGTCAACTGGACGCTCGGCGGCAGCGATCCGAACGTCGTCTGGTTCGTCTCGAACATCACCCAGCCGATCGGGACGCTGTTCCTGAGCTTGCTGCTGATGATCGTGGTACCGCTTGTGTTTTCTTCGCTGGTGGTTGGTGTTGCCGGTATTGGTGACATACGAAAGCTTGGGCGCATCGGTCTTAAATCGTTTGCATATACGCTGCTGATATCGGGCCTGTCGGTGGTTATCGGCCTTGGACTTGCAAATCTCATCCAGCCCGGCAAACGCATTAGCGAGGATGTCGCGATCCAACTGAAGGAGAAGTTCAGCGGCGGCGCAGCATCTGCTGCGACTGCTCAAAAGCAAGCGGCTGAGGCGGCAAAATCAGACTCGGCTCTGATGCAGGCGGTAAAGACCGTCGTGCCGCAGAATGTCTTCAATTCGGTTTCCGGTGTGAATCCGAACATGATCCACGTGATGTTCTTTGCGTTGATCGTCGGTATTGCTATAACGCTCATCCCGACGCCCGTCACTGCGACGTTCGTGAGCTTTATGGAAGGGGTCTTCGCGATCACGTCGAAGATCATCGACATAATAATGAAGTTCGCGCCTTATGCCGTGGCTTGTCTGATATTCAACAACGTTGCGCAGTTCGGACTCGAGCTGTTGCAATCACTCGCGTGGTTCGTAGTGACGGTTCTGCTCGGTCTTGGGATCCATTTCTTCGGCGTGTATTCGTTGTCGGTATACTTTCTCTCAAAGCTCAACCCGCTCGAATTCTTCCGCCGGATCCGGACGGTGATCGTTACCGCGTTTTCTACTTCCTCGTCGAACGCGACACTGCCCACGGCGTTACGGGTCGGACATGAAAATCTCGGCATCCCAAAAGAGATCAACAGCTTCGTGCTTACTGTCGGCGCGACAGCAAATCAGAACGGGACGGCATTGTACGAAGGCGTCACCGTTCTCTTTATCGCGCAGCTTGCAGGTATTGAGCTGACGCTCGGCGTGCAGCTCATGGTCGTACTCTACGCGATCGTGGGCGGTATCGGCACGGCGGGTGTACCGTCGGGTTCGATCCCGTTTATCATCGGTATTCTCGCAATGATAGGCATCGATCCGGCGCTGATCGCGATCATTCTCGGGGTCGATCGCATTCTCGATATGTGCCGTACGACGCTGAACGTGGTCGGCGATCTCACCGCAGCGACCTTTGTTGCAAAGAGCGAAGGGTACGAGCTCTTGAAAGCTCCGGAGAGTGCAGGAATCGGTTAGGCTCGGGGATTGCCTAGGTCATCGTCGAGCGTTCGATTTTGATTCAGGCAGGTGGATTATGTTTCCTATCGGCGACGACAATTCCGAGATAACGGTTACACCATACGTCAATTATCTCTTCATCGGGATAAACGTTCTGGTATTTGTGTTGCTACAGCAACTCGGCAGCAATGATGCATTTTCTTATGCGTTCTCGCTCGTTCCGCGTGAAGTAACGACTGGTGTTGATCTCCAAGGCGTTATCCCGGTCACAAACGCTGCGGGGCAAGTGCTAGGCGAGATACAGCATTTTCAAACGCCGCTGCCGGTTTATTTCAACTTCCTAAGTTCGATGTTCATGCACGGAGATATCATGCATATCTTCGGTAATATGCTGTTCTTGTGGATCTTCGGCGACAACCTTGAAAATCTTCTCGGCCACGTTCGATTTGCCGCGTTCTACATTATTTGCGGATTTGCCGCCTCCTTCGCTCAGGTGGTAATGGAACCGAGTTCGGTGATCCCGATGCTTGGGGCTTCTGGAGCGATTTCAGGTGTCCTGGGTGGATATCTAGTGCTGTTTCCGAAACGGCAGGTCCGAGCTCTGATCTTCAATTTTCTTACGACGGTTCCGGCTTATGTTGCACTCGGCCTGTGGATCGGCTATCAGATCCTGCTCGGCTTCCTGGCTCCGGCCGGGCAGGGTGGTGTCGCATATGCCGCCCATATCGGCGGGTTCATCGCCGGAGTCGTCCTCATAAAACTGTTCGCAATTGGCCGCCGCGTCTGAATACTGGCAGCGGTAATGGATGACCAAGAACAGATCAACAGGTCTCTTTAATCGCTCATTTTCTACCGCGGCCAGCATTCTTTCGAACCTAGCCGCAAATGCCCTCGTCGCTGCCGCGTACCTGATCTATGTCCCTTTAACCATTCGGTACTTCGGTATCGAAGGTTATGGGCTCGTCGGGAT
>JBDSLC010000025.1:0-76358 GCA_039916585.1 Pyrinomonadaceae bacterium
GCCTCAACCGTCCTCCCGATCCCGGCTGCAGCGCCGCCCTGGCTTTGAGCCATACCTAAACCTGCGAACAGCAGAACTATAGCCGATGTAAAGCTTACCTTCGAAACCATTCGATTAAACGATGACGATGAAACCGTCCTTTAGCAGCAAGCGATCGGGTTCGACTTTTAGCACCATCTTTATAAGCTCGCCAGCCAGTTGACTGTAAACTTTAAGGGTTGCCGCATCCTTGCTCTGCTTACCTTCCATATACCCCGCAAGCAAAAGTCCCGCAAATCCGATCATGACGTTATTGTAAGCCTGCTTGTCTTTGTTGGGAACTGTCGCGAACTCAGGCAGGTCGTCCAGCGACTGATTCATCACGCGATAGAACGTCTCGGCCGCATCATCCGACGGCTCTGTACCATCTCGATAAACCGTCATCGCCGCAACAGCGAAAAATGTCATCCCGCCGGCGATATTATTCTTCCAGCCCTTTGCCGCTGTTTCGCGTTCGTATGCAGTTTTTGTGTTCGTGAAGATTGTCTTGATAAGCGTCTTTTCCTGGGCCGTACCACCTAGAGCATCGGCGAGGGCTTTACCGGTATCGATTGTCGCGTCCGGGCGGAAGACGCCATGATTTCGAACAAGAGGAGCCGGAGGCACTTCTATTTTTTGCGATGAAGTGTTTGCCGAACGCGCCGGCGTTGTCGAGGAAGTGCCTGACTTAGCTTCTCGCTCCGCCTTCTCCACCGCCGCGAGCCCCCATTTCTTGATCATCGCCTGTCGTGCCATCAGGCGCTGCATATTCATCTGGGTCGTGTTGTAAATATTCTGTGTGGCCATGGCGAGGCCGAAAGATCCGTACACGGTCCCGTACCCGGTGCTATAGCCGCCGGCATTCGAGTTCCAGGTCTGACCTGAAACCATCGACACAAAAATGAGACTGAACAAAATACAGCTGATCCTTTTGATTGCCGCCATCTCCAAGAGTAGTTTTCGCCTTTTCATAATAGTCTAATATCGAAGCACTACGCGACGCCGCTCGATCGACCGGCTCAACAAATTATCTAATGATCCGTTTATGGTAAAATCGCTCCAAATTGTATGGCAACAGAAGTTACTCTGCTATTGGAAGACCTGAAACAGAATGGGCAGAATCGCGAGACTCTCGATCAGCTTCTTCCGCTAGTTTACAATGAACTTCGTCGCCTTGCCGGCAGCTTCCTAAACCGCGAACACGCCATTTCTATCCAGACCACCGAACTCGTCCACGAAGCCTATTTTCGACTTACGAAGCAGCGATCAGTCGATTGGAATAATCGCGGACAATTTTTCGCTATTGCGGCTCAAGCGATGCGCCGCATCCTGATCGACGCTGCCCGCGCAAGGAAAGCGTCGAAACGGGGCGTCGAAAAGGTCCCCATCAGCGAGGCTCCGACTATCTCCGTTGAAGTTGATCAACAGCTCATCGACCTGGATCGCGCACTGGTAGAGCTGGCTGAATTCGACCCAGACCAAGCTAGGATAGTTGAACTACGATACTTTGGTGGCCTGACGATCGAAGAGACGGCCGACGTAATGGGCATGTCGCCTGCAACCGTCAAACGCGAATGGTCCATCGCACGTGCATGGCTGTTCGACCGCGTTCGAAATACTTGACCCGATCTTCAAGCCCATTCCGCGTAGTATCCAAGAGGACAAATGGAAGCCGCCCTTTGGAAAAGAATAAAAGAGGCTTACGCCCAAGCCATCGATCTGCCTTTCGAAGATCAAGAGGATTACATCGCCAAATGCGATCCCTCGATCCGCGACGAAGTTGCCCGACTGTTCGCTGCAGATCGCGGAGGAGCTGAAGATTTCATTGATCGCCCCTTCCTTGTCGTCCACGATTCGCTCCCCTCCGAACCCGAAGCCACGCTCAAAGGATCCAAGATCGATGACTACACGCTTCTGGAGATTCTCGGATCAGGCGGAATGGGAACGGTTTACCTAGCCGAACATTCAGGCGAAGGATTCTCCCAACGGGTCGCACTAAAACTTATCAAGCGCGGCATGGACACTGATGTCGTCCTCCGCCGCTTTCTTACCGAACGCCAAATCCTTGCATCGCTCGATCACCCTAATATCGCCCGCATGCTTGACGGCGGCTCGACCGAAAAAGGTCTTCCATACTTTGTAATGGAGTATGTCGCGGGGCTTCCGATCAGAACTTACTGCGACGTACACGAGCTCGACGTGAGGTCGCGGATCGAACTCTTCACAAAGGTCTGCACTGCGGTTTCGTATGCCCATCAAAAACTGGTCGTTCATCGCGATCTAAAACCATCGAACATCCTCGTTACTGCGGATGGAGAGCCAAAGCTGCTGGACTTTGGGATCGCGAAGCTTCTTCAACCGGATTGGAGCGACAGCACTGAGCCGATGACTGCCACACAGTTTCGGATCCTGACACCGGAATATTCGTCTCCCGAACAGCTGCGTGGAGAAGCAACGTCAACGTCGACCGACGTCTATAGCCTCGGCGTCGTACTCTACGAACTGCTCACTGGCGTTCGGCCGCATCAACGAAATAGCAAGAGCGCTCAGCAGCTGGTTGAAGCTATCGTGACCGCCGAACCGGTGCGTCCGTCTGACGCGGTGCTGATTAGCGGTCACAAAAAGGGCGAATCGCTTCAAGCCACAGACAATGCTCTGGTACTTCCGACCGCGCCCGGAGCCGCTGACCCTACGCGAAGGCCGACGCCTAATCCGAAGGCCCTGCGAGGAGACCTCGACAACATCGTCCTTAAAGCGATCAAGCCCGAGCCCGAAAGGCGTTATTCCTCCATCCAGGAATTGCTTGAAGACCTTCGGAATTATCTGAACGGCCTTCCAGTCAAAGCCACTGCAGATTCGCGATCTTATCGGCTCAAAAAGTTTTTCAATCGACACAGAGCAGCGGTTCTCTTCTCCTCTGCAACTGCCTTGCTGTTACTGGGATCAACAGTTTTCACGGGCTGGCAATATGTGATCGCCCAACGCGAGCGGGACCGGGCTCAGCGACAATTTGAAGAGACTCGTGGACTTTCCAAGAGCGTGCTGTACGAACTTTACGATGCTATCGAGCCGCTCGAAGGTTCTACCTCGGCAAAGGCTTTACTTGCGTCGAAAGCCCTCGAGTACCTTGATCGATTGGCGGCTGAGGATTCGTCAGACGTTGCCCTGCAATCAGAACTGGCGGATGCATACCAGCGCATTGGCGATATTCAGGGAGGCCTTTGGAGATCTAGCCTCGGGAATCGGGAACAGGCTGAAGAAAGTTACGCAAAGTCATTCGCCATTAGAAAAGCACTCGTCGATGCCGGCAACCCCGATCCCAAGCTTCGCTGGAAGCTTTCGCAAGGCTATTCGAAGCTGGGCGAGGCGAGCTTTGTCGCCGCCGACCCCGCGGGATACCTCGAGAATAACCGCCAGGCTTTGGATCTTCTCGTGCCGATCGAGAAAGACCTCGGTGGTGATAGCGACTTCATCATCGACCTCGCGGCGGGTTACGCGAGGATCGGTCGAGCCGAAGCATTTTCTGGGTCTGTTGAACCTGCGATCGAAAACCTAAATAAGGCTATCGCGATCCTTGAGGCGGCAGTTCGCCGTCAGCCCGCCGTCGTCTCGCTTGTCGACGCTCTGTCGACAGTGTGCGACTATTCTGCGGAAATTCATTCTTCGTTTGGAAAGAAGGCAAAGGCCCTGGAACTGTACAGCAAAGGACTGGAGCAGCAACAGCGTGCCGCAGAGCTTTCACCGAACAATCCCGTTTATCAAAGGAACCTTGCGGCTTCTTATTTACTGGTCTCTCAGACCCGCTGTGATCTCGGCGGCTGTCAGGATGCACTTCCTGACGCTGAACGTGCGTTGAACATCTTGAGACAGTTGTCGGCGGCTGATCCGGAGAACGCGGATTTCAAGGCTATCGAAGCGGCAGCGTTGCAGAACAAAGGATTGCTGCTTGTCGGGACCAAGCGGTTTTCTGAAGCGATCGTCCTACTAGCTCCGGAGTTAAAAACGGCAGAAACAAAAGCATCCCGTGATCCTGGTGACAAGATCCTTCCAATCACCGTTGCAAACATCAAACGGCAGCTTGGCCTTGCTCATTTCGGATTAGCAATGGAAACCAGTGGCAGCGCTCGCGCGGAGAAGCTGCGGACGGCATCGGTACTTCTGAACGCGGCCGTCGAGGTTTTCAGGGAATACCGGGACAGCGGGATCACAGTTGGTGAAGAAGCCGAGAAGGTCAATGTCGTGTCGGCTGAAATTGAGAAGTGTTTGGCGGAATTGGCTCGCCTCGGAATTAAGACGTGAGGCGCCAAAAGGACGTGGCTTCAGCTCGTTCTCTCAGCCAAAAATCTCGCGATGCCTTTCATTAGTCCACTTCCCGAGAATGATCGTTCTGCAAGTGTCTCTATAGCGCTCAATTGCTGCTCGATCCTACTTTTCGTGGACTCGATACCGATGATGGATGGATAGGTTGCCTTCTCACTATTCAGATCCTTTCCTGCAGTTTTTCCAAGTAGCTCCGTCGGCTGAGTTATATCCAGAAGGTCATCAGTAACCTGAAAGAGCAGGCCTAATTTCTCACCGTAGGCCGAAACGTCTTCCGCGACAGTTGCTGAAACTCCAGCTATCAACGCTCCCGCCCTCGCAGCGAATCCGATCAAAGCACCGGTCTTGTTGGCGTGGATCTCATCTACCTCGGCAAGTGTCAGATCGCGTCCCTCCGCCTCAAGGTCAAGTTGCTGGCCGACAACCATTCTCGCAGCGGCTTGGGACAAGCCTCGGATCAACTCAACTCGCGTTTCGGCAGAAAGCCTTGTGTCTTCTGCTATCGCCTGAAACGCCAGGACTTGTAGCGCGTCGCCGGCTAGGATCGCCGTGGCCTCGCCATATTTTACGTGGCAAGTTTCGCGGCCGCGTCGAAGTTCGTCGTCGTCCATCGATGGGAGATCGTCGTGGATCAACGAGTAAGTGTGGATCATTTCAATCGCGGCGGCCGTACGAACCAGATCTCCATCCGCTGCGCCCAGCGACCTGCCCACCGCGAACACCAGCATCGGCCGAAAATGCTTGCCCCCAGCAAACAAACTCCAACGCATCGCCTCGCGCAAGCTTGGCGGGCCGGTCCCCGCAGGCGGGATCAACCATTCGAGTTCCGCGTTTACTTTTGTACTTACTTCAGTGAAGAGATCGCTGACTTCTTGCATTCGATGGTGATTATCTTTTATCGCGGCGATGCAATCAACATTGCGTCCGGCCGAACGTTAGGATAGATTTTCGGTACAAACCCTATGCCTGTTTCCTCCGCCGATTTCCGGTCCGCCCTATCTCGCTTTGCCAGCGGTGTCACTGTCGTCACGACAAAGGACGCAACAGAGAAACCCTTCGGGATCACGGTATCGGCATTTTGTTCCGTCTCCCTCGATCCGCCGCTGGTTTTGATCTGCATTGAGAAAACCACTGGCAGTCATCATGCATTCGAGCAATCTGGGCGTTTCACGGTGAATATACTCTCGTCTAACGAGACGAATATTTCAGACCACTTCGCGTCGCTCATCGAAGACAAGTTCGCCGGCGTCGACCACGCAGTCGATGAACACGGTATCCCGATATTATCGGGTTCGATCGCAACCCTTCAATGCAAGCTATTTAGAGCGCTCGATGGCGGAGATCACTCAATCTTTCTCGGGGAGGTCGAACACGTCATCGTGCGAGACGCCGAACCGCTGATCTATTACAAGGGCGGATATCGTCACATTCAAAACTAGAAACTCTCTATGAAAATTCTCGCTCGAACGCTGCTTACATTAGTGATCGCTGCTCCTTTATTCGGGCAAACTCCACCCGCTGAGAAATGGTACAAGGGCAATACTCACACGCATACGCTCAACACGGACGGGCGGGACGTCCCATACGATGTCGCCAAATGGTATCGCGAACACGCCTATAACTTCGTTGTGATCACCGATCATGAATACATCACGCCGATCGAGCCGCTAAATGACCTTCTGGGAAGGACTGGAAACTTTCTCGTGATCAGCGGACAGGAAGTGACGGACAGTTCGGAGGGTAAGCCGATCCACTCGAATGGCCTCGGCCTTACAAAAATTGTGATGCCGAGCAAGCTTGCGAACAAGGTCGAATCGCTTCAGAAGAACATAGATAACATCCGCTCTGCCGGCGGCATGCCACAGCTTAATCATCCTAACTTTGGCTGGGCATTAACTTCCGAAGAGATCAGGCAGCTTAACGGACTCAAGTTGATGGAGATCTACAACGGCCACCCTATGGTGAACAACATGGGTGCCGGGACCGGCTTCCCTTCGGCCGAAGCGATCTGGGACGAATTGCTTACCGCCGGGATGACGATATATGCGATCGGTGATGACGATGTTCACCAACTGCTGTCAAAGGGTGAAGCTATTGAAGCTCTGCCCGGACAAGCGTGGATCTACGTCCGGGCCAAAGAACTAACCTCGACAGCGATCCTGACGGCTATCGACAATGGTGACTTCTATGCCTCGACCGGCGTGGAACTGGCTGAATACCGGTTCGACAAAAGTGAAGTATCGATCAAGATAAAGGCGACGAACTTCTCGAAATATCGCGTTCGATTCATAGGCAGCGGCGGGAAGATCCTGCAAGAAGACCTCGAGCCGGCCGCCATCTACAAGGTCAAAGGAAATGAAGGCTATGTTCGCGTGAAGGTCCTTGAGTCGAACGGTAAGATCGCCTGGACGCAGCCGGTCATGCTGAGATAAGAAAGTTTCTCACCCGATTTTCGTGTAAAACCCTAACGCCTTTTGTTCTCTTATTTTCTTATTTTCTTATTTCGTCGTTATATCATCATCCTCAAAGGCCGATGTAGGGTGAACCATGAAATAAGGAAAATAAGGAAAAGGAGCGGCCGTCTGCGATCGGATCCTGCCGATCTCAAAGCAGTTTCCGCAAGTCTTGTTCACTAAGCGCGTAGGTCTCATTGCAAAACCCGCAGTTCATTACGGCCTCGCCTTGTTCAGCGAGCATGGCCGCCACCTCGTCTCGACCCAATGCTTCGACCATCGCAACCGCTTTATCAAATGAGCACGTACATTCGAAGGCGACATTCTTTTCGCCAAGGATCTCGAAATCGATCTCACCCAACGCGAGTTTGATCAGGTCTTCCGGCTTTGTTGTTGAATCGATGATCGCCGTAAGATGCGGTGCATGAGCGATCGTGTCTTCGATCATCGTGATCAGATGCTCGTTCGCACCCGGCATCATCTGGATCATCACGCCTCCCGATGCCGCAACGAAGGGCTCTGAATTATTAAGAAGTACGCCCAGCATTACGGCCGAGGGGATCTGCTCAGACTTGGCTAGGTAGAACGCAAGGTCTTCCGCGATCTCGCCCGAGACGATGGGAACCGAACCGACGTACGGCTCCGGCCTGAAACCTATATCGAACCCCGCTTCCCTGATGACGTAAAACATCCCTTGTCCGACAATCCCGCTCACGTCAAACTTACCGTTCTCCTTCGGCGGCAGTTCAGCCACCGGGTTTTTAACAAAGCCCCGTACGCCTCCATTCCCGTTCGATTCTGCCGTGATCCCGCCTACAGGTCCGTCACCTTCGATCTTTACAGTAAGCCGATCTATCTCTTTGAGGGTCGAAGCCATCATCAAAGCTCCGGTCATCGTTCTGCCTAACGCGGCAGACACCGTCGGCGATGTTTGATGACGTCGAACCGCCTCAGACACGGTCTCGGTTGTGATCGCCCCGAAAACCCTAATATAACCGCCCCCCGCTATCCCGTGTGCCAACTTGTCCATGCATCCAGTCTTTTGGATGGACTTTCGGAAGTCAACCAGATCGGAGCCCCATCGGTGTCTCAAACTTTACCAGCAACGCGTTGACACATTGTTGCGTCTGTGGCATTCTACTCCGCCGGGCGGATTCCGGCCGGTTGGTGGTTTTCGGGCTCTTGAGATCAAGGTTTAGTCGCATCGATGTCACGCTCTGTTTCAAAACTGTTTCATTTGGCGTTTCATTTGGCCCAAAAGGAGGGCAAATGAAACACCCACGCGTGCAACCTGTTGCCCAACAGGAACTTAGCAATATACGGCTAAACTGTTTCATTTGCCGTTTCAATTGGCGCGCGAAATGAAACGAAACACTTGAGGGAGCACAATGCTGTACCAAAACTGGTAAAATGAAAATGGGAGAGACCGTAATGTCAACAGCCTTCGAAAAGACAACATCGAGCATCGTACCGGCCGCAATGTCGACGGAACCGCCGCAGCGAGCATCCAAACCGCTCGGCCTGAACGCGCAGAAAGTTGTCGCCAAGCGATATTCGAGCAAGGACGAAAAAGGCGAGCCGACCGAGAGTTGGGAGGACATCGTGAATCGCGTGGTCGGCCACGTTTCGACTGCCGAGACAGTTCCAGCACGGCGGTCTGAATTCAAGAGGGCGATGACCGCAGTGATGCTGGCCCGAGAGTTCATCCCGAACACGCCTTGCCTCGTCAACGCCGGTAAGCCGAAAGGACAACTCGCAGCCTGTTTCGTACTGAACGTTCCCGATTCGATCGAAGGGATAATGGAGCACGCGCAGAACGTGGCGATCATTCATCAGACCGGCGGCGGTACGGGCATGACGTACGAATTTGTCCGGCCAGCGGGATCGATGGTGAATTCGACCCGAGGCGTCGCTAGCGGGCCCGTTTCGTTCATGAACATCGTCAACCAGACGACCGAGGTCGTGAAACAGGGCGGCGTGAGGCGTGGCGCGAACATGGGAATAATGTCGGTTAAGCATCCCGACATTCTCCGCTTCATTCACGCCAAGAACGATCAAACGAGCCTGACAAACTTCAACATTTCGGTTACCGTAAGCGACCTGTTTATGGAGGCCGTCGACGGTGGGACGTGGTTCCAGACCGAATTCAACGGCGAGCCCTGGACGGATTCGATCTTTGATCCGCTAACGGGATCTGATTACGTTGCTTACCGCAAGCCCGACGGGAACACTGCCACGTTTGCCGATAAACTCGCATTTGAATCAGCCAACGTTTCCGAATTCTCGATCGAAAAGCCGCCTCTACCCGGAATGGTTTACGCGCGGGATATTTGGAACCGGATCATAGCGTCCGCTCACAAATACGCTGAGCCGGGAATCGTTTTTATCGACGAAGTAAACCGGCACAACCATATGCAGGCTTCGATGGGGCCGATATTCTCTTGCAATCCGTGCGGCGAGCAAATGCTGCACTTCAACAATTCCTGTAATCTTGGTTCGATCGACGTGGCGAAGTTTTATGAAGAGGGCGAGATCGAGTGGGATCGCCTTGCTAAAGCAACTCGACTCGCGACGCGTTTTCTCGACAATGTCGTCGACGCCGGCTACTTCCCGCTTCCGGAGATCGACGACGTGGTAAAGCGAACCCGTCCGGTCGGCCTCGGGATCATGGGTTTTGCTGACCTTTGCCTGGCGTTCGGCATCCTGTATGGTAGCGACGAATCGATCGATCTCATGGAGCGCTTAATGGGCTTCGTCCGTCGGGAATCGTGGATCGCCTCGATGGAACTGGGCGCCGAGAAGGGCGTCTTCCCGGAACTGGAGAAAAACCGCGATTCATACGCCGCATTTCTCTACGACGAGATCGGCTTGCCCCGAGAGATGCCGTTGACGCCGAGGAACTACGAGGTGACGACGATCGCACCGACCGGCACGATATCGTTAGTTGCGGAAACTTCCTCGGGAATCGAGCCTAACTTTTCGTGGGCATACGTGCGCCAGGACACGCTCGGAACTCGTACGTATGTTCACTCGCTCGCCGCTGAAGCCCTCGGGATCGAAGTCGATCAAACCGATGAGGAATCGATAAAATCGGCCGCACAATACGTTGTCGATCACCAGGGCGAACTCCCCGCTGAGTTTATTTCGGCAATGTCGATCACATCTCTCCAGCACGTCAAGGTACTCGCAGCCGCTCAGAAGCACGTCGACAACTCGATCTCGAAAACATGTAACGGCGCCAAGAACGATACTGTTGAATCGGTGGACGAGCTTTATCACCTCGCCCGTGAGCTTGGATGCAAGGCGGTAAGCTATTACCGAGATGGTAGCCGTGAGGGGCAGGTTTTGAACATGATGAAAAAGTCAGAACCGGAGGCCGAGGCGGCTTCAAAGCCGGTCACTAATAAAGCCGGGACTAGCCCGGACTCCATCGAACGCGTGGAGAGACCGCGTGAGCTTCAAGGCTCTACGTGGCGGATCGCCTTCGAGAATCAAAACCTCTACGTGACCGTCAACCATGATGGCGAGAGAATCCTTGAGATCTTCGTCGCCGGTCCGATCAGTGCCGGTGTCGGACTGCTCGCTTCCAAGATGCTGCGCGGCGGTTTCGATGTCCAGGAAGTTGCGCGAAGCCTGAACAAGGTCACCGGCACCCATGCGGTGTGGTTCAACGAGCGGCTGCTTACGTCGCCTGAACAGGCCGTCGCGGAATGTCTGTTTGTAGTGGATCGGCGGCTGAAGAATCTCCCTGCCTCGGCCCGTCAGATCAGCAAGATGCAGTCGTCCATTTCGATCGCCGATAATATCTATGATGAGATGTCCACGCTGATCGGCGAGTGCCCGGAATGTCAAGGCCAGCTAGAACACGCTTCCGGTTGCGACTTTTGTCGAGATTGTGGCTATTCGAAATGTAAGTGATCAGGGGTTGACGAGCACGTCGAGTAGCCGGCGTTCCCTAGATGCCCTCTAACGGTACGAGCGCTGACGCAGCTCTACAGAAAGGCTCCATGGAGCGACACAAAACTTTTCGCTCGCCTGGACAATGAAGACAAATTTCGCATTCGCGCGGCAGCATATCAATCGTTCGAGCGACCTGACGAAAATGACTACTATCGCCCCCCGCGCGACCGTACGCCCTGACCAAGAAGCCGTTACTGTGAGAAAGGGCCGGTCATAAATAGACGACTCTCACATTCCCGCCAAATCGTTTTCTTGTAGAATAGGTATATGCCAAAACGTCCGGTCAGATTCGCGATCCTAATAGCGTACCTAGCCTTAATTGCACCTACCTATGGAGACGCCCAATCCACGACAGCGTTACCCACTCCGCCGACATCGACATCAGCTGTTCAAACACTGAGTGACTTGAGCTTTCGGCTAGGACAAAGCCTTGCAAAGCCCGAGGTTCAACGGGGTTCTGTGGGCGTACGGATCGCGTCGCTTGCATCAGGCAAGGTAGTTTTCGAGCAGAACGCGGAAAAATACTTCATGCCCGCCTCGAATATGAAGAACTATACTGTCGCGGCGGCACTCGACCGGCTCGGGCCAGACTATAGGATAATTACGAGTATATACGCCCCGACTACAATAGATTCGGAAGGGCTGGTCAAAGGTGACCTGAGGGTATTTGGACGCGGCGATGTGTCGATGTCGACTCGATTCAACGGCGTTGAAGATCCGATGCGAAGCGTGGATGCGGTAGTCGACAGGATCGTGGCGGCAGGCATCAAGAAGATCGATGGCTCTATTGTTGGAGATGATAGCTTTTTCCGTGGTTTCGCTATTCCTCAAGGCTGGGAGTGGGACGACCTTCAATGGTCTTACGGCTCAGAAGTTTCCGGACTGCCTATCAATGATAGTGTAGTGGGCCTGAGCGTCACCGCGGGACCGTCCGGATACAGCTGTAACGTGAAGATCGTTCCGTTCAATCCGGTTATCCGCGTTATGAACCAGTGTTTGACCGGTCCAGCCGGATCCAGACGAACTCTGAAGATCCAGAAAAAGCTCGATCAGAATGTGTTTGAGCTGACTGGCTCGCTGCCGATCGGCGACAGCGGGTTCAGCGGGTCCGTGAGCGTTTCACGGCCGGCCGAACTATTTGCCGCCCTGCTTCGACAACGACTGATAGAACGCGGCGTAACCGTTTCGGGCGCCTATCGTTACGAGAAGCGCAGCGATGGGTCTCTTCCAAGTGGGATAGAGGTCTTAAAGATCGAGTCGGCGCCTCTGGCAGTTATTACCGCTAACACGATGAAGCCGAGCCAGAATATGTATACCGAGACGCTACTCTGGACGCTTGGCGAACTCGACCGAAACGCGACGATGATTCCTGGCGGCGGAGCTACTCTGTCTACAGCGGACAGCGCTGAACTTGGGCTCGCAGCGGTAAAGAAGTTCTTAACTGGTATTGGAGTAACACCCGACGCGATCATTCAATACGACGGAAGCGGCCTCTCCCGTCATAATTTGGTCACGCCCGCATCTGTCGTGCAGGTCTATACGTACATGGCCAAGCAAAGCCGATACTCTCAAGCTTGGCGCGATAGTCTGACGATTGGCGGTGTTGACGGCACACTACGCAACCGTTTTCGCGGAACTCGAGCAAACAATAACATTCGAGGCAAGACAGGAACGATCGATCAGGTTTCAGCTCTATCGGGCTACGTTACGACCGCTTCAGGCGAGGAGCTTGTATTCTCGATGATAGTGAACGGCGTTCCTCAGACGTCTGCCCGCACGGCGTTACTCGATGAAATGGTAAATCATCTGGCGAACTTTACGGGACGCGTGGACTAGTTGGTAACCTTAGCTTTTCGGCTCGGTTACGATTACAATTACCAAAACACAACGGATGTCGTATCAGGTAATCGCTAGAAAATGGCGGCCGCAAGCCTTTGACGAGGTGACGGGCCAAGATCACATTACGCGGACTTTGCGTAACGGGATCGAACATGCCCGGCTGCACCATGCCTACGTGTTTTCCGGCGCCAGAGGAGTAGGGAAAACTACCACAGCACGATTGTTCGCCAAGGCTCTTAACTGTCACAAATCTGAGGGCCCGAACCCCGAGCCGTGCAAGTTTGGCGATGCGGACATATGTTCTAGTTGCCTTGAGATCACTGAAAGCCGCTCAATGGACGTGATCGAGTTCGACGCGGCTTCAAACACTGGTGTTCAAGACATCCGCGACATTATCCTCGAAAACATCAATGTCGGGGCAGCTCGTGATCGCAACAAGATCTTTATCATTGACGAGGTCCACATGCTATCGACTTCGTCGTTTAACGCCCTGCTAAAGACTGTCGAAGAGCCACCACCGAATGTCATCTTCGTGATGGCAACGACGGAACTTCATAAGGTTCCCGACACAATAACCTCACGTTCGCAGGAATTCATTTTCCGGACGATCCCGCAGGCCCAGATATTCAGTCGGCTACGGTTGATCGCAGACGCGGAAAGGATCGACATCGACAACGCCGCCTTGCAGATGATCTCTCGCTCGGGCGAAGGGTCGATGCGTGATGCCCAATCAAACTTTGATCAAGTCATCAGTTTCTCAGACGCGGCGATTACGACGGATGATGTCATAAAGGCCCTCGGCCTCTCAAGCAATGAAGTCATTGAGAAGGTCATCGAGTCACTTGCGACTGGCGAGTCAAAGGCCGCACTCGAGGTGGTTGCCGATCTGGTCGACCGAGGCCAAGATCTTCGCACGTTCTGTCGAGATATTCTGGCAGTTTTGCGAGATCTGTTGATTTTCAGGGTATCTAGCGGCGAGTCGACGTTGGTGGAAACTTCCGTGCTCTCGCCCGAAGCCCTAAAAGTCCAGTCGGAGAGATTTTCCGAGGCTGACCTTGTTCGCCTCTTTCATGCGTTTGCAGATACTGAAACCCGCCTGAAAGATGCGGTTCAATCGCGATACGTTCTCGAGATCGGACTGGTAAAGCTAGTCGAGATGCGGCGTCTGTCACCCGTCGAAGACATTCTTGCTCGTCTAAGCCAACTGGAAACTCGGTTGTCCGTCGGCTCAGGTTCTAATACCGAAAGCCTTGCAGCGTCGGCGGGCGTGGAAAAAAAAACTCTAACGACGGATATTTCATCCGCTTCTAGGCCCGCTATCAAGCATGATACGACTATCCCGGCGGCGCCTCCATCCTCTGTATCTGTGTCAGTCCCGGCCAACGAAGAGCCGGACCTCGGGATCGTCTACCGCGAAGTGGTTGAGCCGGACGAACCCCATGAAGAGGTGCCAGAACCGGTATTTGCCAGCTTCATGGCCCAATATGACGACCTGAACTTCGTGGCCTCACTGCCGGTAAGGCTTCCTCCGATCGCTAGTGAAGAACTCGAACACTTCGATCACAAAGTTTTGGACGCTCAGTACGACCGAAAACTGGAGGTCCTGGACGAAAATACCGGCCCTATCCTTGGGGCTGAGGCGCTCGTCCGCCAAGCGATCGGAAACAGCTCAGCCGCGGCTCGATCGGTTACGGTTTCGAACGGTAACGCGGCCGCGGCCGTTACGGCAAGGGCTCCGCTAAATATTCAGATACCTGATTTTACTGAGGACGAGACAGCACCAGAACTGCCGCGGCCCGGCGATACTGCTTCCGAGGACGAATTGATAGCTTATGCCAACTCAAAACGCAGTGTAAAGATACTGAGACGGGTATTCCGGGCGAAGGTTACTGCTGTGACGAGGAAGGTGGAACTCTCTTGAACAGCTTTCGTATTTACTTGTAGTTTGACAGAATTGAGCTTCACGTAATGACAAGATCCTTTGCCTCGGCAAAAATTATTTCTGTTGCGGCTGCGCTCCTACTCTTTTTGGCGGCATCGCCTGTCTTGGCCCAGACTTCATGGGATCCAAACGTCTCCCCACTGCCCTCGCCGACCGGACCGGTCAACGATTACGCTGTCGTGATCGACCAGGCTACAAAGGATCGCCTAGATAAAAGGCTGATCGAATATCAACGCTCGACCGGCGTTGAACTGGGTGTGGCGGTCGTGAAAACGACTGGCGACCGGCCGATATTCGACTATTCGCTAGCTGTTGCCCGCGGTTGGGGCATCGGATCGAAGGGAGACGATAACCCGAGCGCACTGCTTTTCATTGCCGTGGACGACCGGAAATATTTCACGCAGGTAAGCCGAAATCTCGAAGACGAATTGCCCGACGGACTCGTTGGTAGCCTTCAGCGGCAATTTCTCGTTCCGGAGTTCCGTAGACAAAATTACGCTAAGGGTATAGAGGATACGCTAGAAGCGTACATCCGAACGATGGATCAGCGGTCGAGCGGTACGGCGGCCTCTCCGACTCCCGTTTCAAGCGGAGAACCGGACGGAATGTCCGGCGGCCAGGCGGCGTACTCGGGCTTCTGCTGCATTCTGATAATCTTCATTATATTGCTGGTCATTTTTGCGAATCGCGGCGGAGGAGGCAAAGGAAAGAAAGGTTGGGGCGGTGGCGGATTCGGCGGAGGAGGCTCGGGGGCCTTGCCTTGGATCATTGGTTCCGCGATCGGATCGGCGATTGATTCTTCATCGTCATCGTCAAGCGATTGGGGCTCTTCTGGCGGCGGCTCGGATTGGGGCGGATTCGGCGGCGGTGGCGACTTTGGCGGCGGCGGTGCCGGAGGTGACTGGTAACATTATGCAGCATCAATTTTCGGCGTTCATTGACGATCTAAAACATACGCATGGTAAGAATCTCGCGTCGGTGACCTTGTATGGGTCGGCAGCGGCGGGCGACTTTATTCCGGAGCGTTCTGATTACAACATTTTGATCGCCCTGCGAAAGATCACGCCCGCCGATCTCAGGAACGCTCACGCCTGCGTTCGCGAATGGCATCGTCTGGGACATCCCGTGCCTATGTATTTCACGGTCTCCGAGCTTCAGAACGCCGCTGATGTTTTCCCGATCGAGTTTCACCAGATGGATGTGGCTCGTAAGGTTTTATTTGGCGAGGACGTTCTCGCGGGATTAAAGATCTCTGACGCCTTTCTACGCCACCAGACTGAGTATGAGCTTCGAAGTAAGCTGCTCTTGCTTCGACGCCAATACATCCCGGCATCGGCCTCGGTAGGAGGGCTGTCGAATCTGATGGCTGAGAGCCTCGCAAGTTTTTCGGCTATCTTCCGTGCCGTGCTTTTGCTGCACGCAGTTCAGCCGCCCGCGACCAAGCAACAGATCGTTGCACTCACTATCGAAAACCTTGGATTGGATGGTCTTGTGTTCGAGAAGATATTCAATATTCGTGAGAAGAATTTTGCCGAAACGCTCACCGAGGTGAAGGCAAATGACCTTTTCGCTCAATATATGGAACAGATCGAGAAAGTGATAGATTCCGTTGATGCAGTTGGAAAAAAGGAAGCGGCCGCGTGAGCGAGTCGTACAGGGGGAGAAAATTAATGAGAAGACTAATTCTTTTGAGTATTGCGATGTTTACGGCCTTTGGCCTGAGCGGCTGCAGCTATAACGACCTGACCGCTAAACAACAGAATGTACGTGGAAAGTGGTCGAATGTTGAAAGCTCGCTTCAGAGGCGGGCCGACTTGATCCCGAACCTTGTCGAAGCCGCTAAGATGGCAGGCGTTCAGGAACAGGAAGTATTTGGTCAGATCGCTGACGCCCGGTCCCGCTTGCTTAACGCTACAGGACAGCCGGCGGCAGGCGAAGGCGGCGACCGTACGCCGGAACAACGCGAGCAGATCATCACCGCCGCCAACAGCTTCGGCGGCACCATCGGAAGACTGTTGAGTCTGCAAGAAAGTTATCCGCAACTGCGTTCCAGCGAAGCGTTTATGAACGTCCAGACCGAATTGGCCGGTACGGAGAACCGTATTAACGTGGCCCGGACCGACTATTCAGCGGCGGTACAGGACTATAACACGACGCGAAACTCGTTTCCCGCAGTGTTGACGGCTGGGCTGCTCGGCTTCAAGGAAGAACCGTTCTTCCAGGCTGACCCATCGGCTCAGCAAGCACCCAACATCGGAAGTGCGAACGATCTGCGGCGGACACAGCCGGCGGCGAACGCGCCGGCGGCCCCGCCTGTTCCTCCCACAAACACGGCTCCCGTTGCGAACGCAAATAAATAGTTGATGAAATTCCGCTAGAATCCGCGGGAGTTGCACATAGAACAATGATCGCAAGGCTTGCCGTTCGGCTCGAACGTGCAGGCCTTTTCTTTTCCGTCACCGCCAAAGATATGATCGGCGATGGCTTCCGCTATCGCGAGTTTATCCGACGAGGGATGGACGGATCGTTGCGGGATCGTAGTCACAGACACTGTAGAGCTCGAAGCCGCTTCCAGCTTGTCTATGCGTGCATTGATCGCATTTAGGCCCATCTCGATCGAAGAAAGATCAACGGCCGGTCGGTTAGCGTCCAGTAATTCGGCGATCTTCTTGGCGAGGGATTCGTTGCTCACAGTGGGTACTTACAGGAGGTCTATATAATCGACCACTCCGACTATCGCCGAATCGATAGCGGCTCCTGGTCGGCCGGTTGAGGCGGTTGAGGCTCCCCAGCCTTCTTGGACGATGATGACGGTGTCCCCAACGCCCGAGTTGACTGAATCGAGGGCGATGCAGGTATATTCCATATCGTCGCCTTCGGGGGTGATCTGTCGGCATAGCATCACGCTTGAACCTTCGTATCGCTGATTCTTTTGCGTTGCTACAACGTTACCTATGACTCGGGCGATCAGCATTATTTTTGGGAAACGTGAGCCTCTGAATCTACTATCCCAACGATTGTGCAGTCGGTCGGGGTTTCGTCGCGTTTGAAGGGGAATGAAGCTTCTTTTCCCCGGCACCAAAAGACGAGTTCGCCAACACCGGCACCGATTGAATCGAGAGCTATCTGGGGCTGGCCTTTATCCTTTAGGTCGGCATCGAGCGTCTGTACAATCAAGAATTTTCGCCCTTCGAGGGCTTCGTTCTTAATGGTCGAGACGACCGTACCAATGACGCGGGCTAACTGCATTATTTCTTATAGTTTGCGTAGGCGATCGCGAGAAGCGAAGCGATCAGCACGGCGCTGAATTCCATCCCGTTTCGGCCGTGGCCGACAACAAACCAGCCCTCCTTGTAATGAACCAAGGCGATCCCAACGGCTAGTTGCACAGCGAAGATCAGTGCAAGGAGCCACGCATAGAAACCTGCCGCCAAGAGTACGCTGCCGACGAGTTCGAAGAGCGTAATCATCCAAGCAACGTAGAACCCCAGCGGAATGCCGTGAGAACCGAGAAATTCACCAAATCCGACGACTCCTCCATCGCCGATCCGCGTTGCACCGTGAATAAACATCACCGCTGCAAGAACAATGCGGATGAATACGAGAGCGGTCGTCTTGTTATCGGCGAATGCCATGGGGTATTACAGCGGCTGGGCGACATCGATAGTGTCGATGACACCGATGATGGCTGAATCTACGGGGCAATCCTTATTGCCTTCCGCCAAACGGGCAGAAGATCCGCCGACGACCATCACCTTTTCGTGATAGCCCGCTCCCACGGTATCAACCGCCACCACGTAACCACTCTGGTCCGTGCCATCGAGATTGATCGGCTTTACTATGAGGAGCTTTTTGCCGTGAAGGCGTTCGTCTTTCTGCGTCGAGACGACCGTGCCGAGAATGCGACCTATGATCATTATTTCATCACGACTGGCAACGCTTCATCGACGCTCTGGTGAGGGCGCGGGATAACGTGGACGCTGACGAGCTCGCCTACGCGGCGGGCGGCAGCGGCTCCGGCGTCGGTGGCAGCTTTTACGGCGGCGACGTCACCGCGGACGATAGCCGTCACGAATCCGGCACCGATCTTTTCGTATCCGACAAGCTGCACATTAGCAGCCTTGACCATGGCGTCGGCGGCTTCGATCATTGCAACAAGACCCTTGGTCTCAACCATTCCTAATGCTTCCTGCATTTAGCTATATGCTCCTAAATCTGAATGAAGATTGCTGACGTAATTTTGAACCGCGCGTCGCGAAAGTGCAAATTCATATCCTGTAACGTATTCGCTCGCGGGAATGTGTTCACTCGAGAAGTTTTCACCGGAATCGAGATTTCCCGATGGTTTCTGTTGTACTTTTTCTTCCTTGTTTTTCTTATTTCGTGGAAAACTGATTTCATCCTCGAAATGAGAAAACAAGAAAATCGACAGGGAAGAATCTGAAGTCCGCGATTCGAACGTCCTAGTTCCTTAGCGACTGAGCCTGTACGAGAAGGTCGATCAGTTCCTCGCGAGTAAAGGAGATCTTCTGGCCAATCCCGCCATTCTTCGAAGGATATTCGACATCGAGGTCACAGGATATGTTTGCTTCGTGGAGATATCCGCAGGCTTGGCAACGAGCGTTCGACTTAAGATAACCTGCTTTTTCACGTATGTTTATAAGCTTTTCGATCGCGTCCTGCGGCAGATCGTTGGCTCCGCCGAGGGCTTTGGCTAGGATCGCGATCTTGGCAGTGTGCTCCATGGTTTCGAGCCGGTCCCACGCCTGCCAAAGGTCATCGCCGTACGCGACCGCACCGTGATTAGCCATCAGCAGAGCATTGTGATGAGCCACGAACGGCTTCATCGCCTCGGTTAGCTCGTCGGTCGAGGGCGTGCCGTAGGCCGTCAGCGGCACGCAGCCGAGAGTGAGGATGACTTCTGAAAGGATAGGCTTATCGATCGCAAGTCCGGCGACCGCGAAGGCTGTACTGTGAGGCGGGTGGGCGTGGCAGACCGCCTTTATATCAGGCCGCATCTTGTAGATCAGCAGGTGCATTGCCAGCTCGGACGAGGCCTTCTTGTCGGTGAGCGGCTTGCCATCCATGTCGGTCAACGCGAGGCAATCCTCGGTCATCCGGCCCTTGCATGTCATCGTCGGCGTTGCTAGCACGGTATTCTCATCTAGCCGAATGCTGACGTTTCCGTCCGACGCTACGACATAGCTCCGCTCATACAGGAGCTTGCCGACCTCAATAATAAGTTTGCGGGCTGATTGTTCGTCCATCTGAAAACAAGAAACCACAGATTAGCACAACGTGCGTTAATCTGTGGTTTCAAAGGAGAAACAACTACTCGGACAGTTATCTAACGGCTCGCGGAGGGGCCGGGGGTGCGGGCGCCTCAACGTGGATCTCAGGTATATCGAAATCGAGAGTACGGAACTTTACACCATCGGCTTCAAGGCGAAGTTGTTGCAATTCCTGTCGGAGCCTGTCGTTTTCACGACGAAGTTGTTCCTTATCCCTGCGGCACTCGTTGTGTCGACGCCACCTTCCGCCCCCATCAGCATTTCTGAATGGTGCAGTTATGGGCACGAATATGCTCGCAATCAGAAGACCGCCGGCAAACGTAAGGAAGAAGGGTATGATTCGCTTAAAAATTGACAGGTAGGACATTACTTCACCTCTTGGCTATGTTTACGTCTGTCTGATGATTTCGGTTTCAAGCGAGTTGCAAACCGAGGGTCGCCAGACTGTTCCGTACGGCTATGTTATATCTTTTCGTGTCCGGCGAAAAGCTTTTTCTTACTCAAGGTCGGGAAAGATTGACGCCGATGACCCCGGGTGCGACAACAAACCCGGATCATCCGCGCCGCGCTCGTTTTAAGACTTAGGATTGCCCGATATAGTCGAACTATTCAGAATAAGGCTGACAGGTTGTACGCGCTGCATTGCGTTTTTTGGCCCCAAGCAGATCGTTCTGGCATTTTGCATCCGAGTTCGATCTACTCGGCCGGCTTTGCTCTTTTCTGTCGACTCAGTTTACAATGACGTTTCACGTGTGAAACGATGATCGCATTTCTTTCCGGCAAGCTTCTAGAGAAATCCGCAAATTCGGTAATCGTCGATGTCGGCGGCGTAGGGTATGACGTGTCGATACCGTTGTCGACGTTCTACGAGCTGGGCGATATCGGGTCGGATGTGCAGTTGCGGATCTATACCAACGTCCGCGAAGATGCGATCCAGCTTTTTGGTTTCAGGACGATTCGCGAACGGGATATCTATCTGAAACTGATCTCGGTGCAGGGCATCGGGCCGAAGTCCGGGATCGCGATGCTCTCCGGTATGAATGCCGATGAGATCGTGGCCGCCGTACGCACTGAGAATCTGGCAAAGCTTACGGCAATTCCGGGGGTCGGGCGAAAGACGGCTGAGCGTTTGGTGGTCGAACTGCGAGATAAGATCAATGACCTCGCCTCGGGCGTGTCTGCAGATACTGCGATGGCGGCGGCTGCATCTATCGGTGGCGACAATGTTTTCGACGATGCACTTTCGGCCCTGATGAATCTTGGTTATCAAAAGAATGCGGCTGAAAAGGCTCTGCTCCAGGCTCGGCAGGATGGCGTCGAACCGAGCGTGCAGAAGATGTTGAAGGCTGCACTGCAAGGGTTGGCGAAGTAGTGCAGAAGCCAGGCGTGAGCAAGGGCTTAACATTCAAGTTGAGCGTTAAGCCCTTGCTCACGCGCGGGCTTCCGCAATGCGGGCTACTGACACATGCTTGAGATCCTCGATCACATTCGAAGCGACCTTTCGAAACTCGACCGAAAGGCAGTGTTCGCGCTTGTTTATGCGGCGTTTGGACTGACGTCGATCTATTACCTGAAAAATCAGGAATCGGTCGCGAAGGCTCTGACCGGAACGCGATTTGAGGATTTTGGAAATTGGATAGCATATTCGTCGGATAACAACCTTCCGGGACTCGGATGGTGGGTCGTTGTGGTGACGGTTTTTTATTTCGCGCTTCCGGCGCTTGCGATCAAGTTTCTGTATCGCGAGCGGCTGTCGGACTACGGACTGAAGACGACGATCGAACCGGGGTTTGGCAAGCTGCTTGCGGCGTGTGTTGCGGTGATGCTGCCGATCACTTATATGATGTCGCTGACGTCCGGATTCGCGGCGAAGTATCCGTTCCTGCACATCTTCAACGGAGAGCCTTACGTCGGGCGGACGCTGCTGACATGGGAATTGATATACTTCGTTCAGTTCTTGGGACTTGAGTTTTTCTTTCGCGGATTTCTCGTCCACAGCCTGAAGCGGTCGCTCGGGCTTTATTCGATCTTTGTGATGACCGTGCCCTACTGCATGATCCACTTCAGCAAGCCGCCCGCCGAAACCCTCGCCGCGATCGCCGCCGGAATATTCCTCGGCTGGCTTTCATACAAGAATGGAAGCATCTGGCTCGGGCTGATACTGCATTGCGTAGTGGCATTTTCAATGGATATCCTGGCATTGTGGAACAAGGGTCTACTGGTATAAACCCTCCGTGTGCTTAGCGATCTCTGCGTTAAGATATCTTTCAACGCGGAGTTCTCCGGAGACCGCAGAGTTTGGTTATTTGTGACAACAGCAGCAATCGACATTAGGGATGAGGATTTGACCACTGAGGAGAAACGGTTCGAGGCGACGTTGCGCCCGGGGTCGATCTCGGAGTACATCGGGCAGGCAAAGGTTAAGGATAATCTTCGCGTGTTTATGAAGGCGGCGTTGAAGCGGCGGGAGGCGCTGGATCATATTTTGCTGACGGGGCCGCCGGGGGTTGGGAAGACGACGCTTTCGAATATCGTCGCGAATGAGATGGGCTCGACGCTGAAGTCGACGGCTGGGCCGATCATTGAAAAGGCGGGCGACCTTGCGGCGATATTAACAAATCTGGAAGAGGGCGACGTGCTCTTTATCGACGAGATCCATCGGCTAAATCCGGCGATAGAGGAGATCCTTTATCCGGCGATGGAGGATTACAGCCTCGACCTGATGATCGGGCAAGGGACAGCGGCGAGGTCTATCAAGCTTGAGCTGCCAAAGTTTACGTTGGTCGGGGCGACGACGCGGCCGGGCTTGATCACGGCACCGCTGCGTGGACGGTTCGGGATCGTCTTTCATCTGGATTTTTACGGGATCGCGGAACTGCAGCAGATCGTTGAACGCTCGGCGGGGATTCTGAATGTCGGCATCGACTCGACTGGATCGCACGAGATCGCCCGCCGATCGCGTGGGACTCCGCGAATCGCCAATCGACTCTTGAGACGCGTGCGGGACTACGCCGAGGTTGACCACGACGGAAACATCACGGAGTACGTTGCTAACGACGCTCTGAACCGAATGGAAGTCGATACGTTCGGACTCGATGAAATGGATCGGAAACTTTTGATGACGATCATCGAAAAGTTCGACGGAGGCCCGGTGGGCCTAGGCACGCTCTGCGCCGCACTCCACGAAGAAAAAGACTCGATCGAAGAGATCATCGAACCGTACCTGCTCCAGATCGGCTTTCTCAACCGCACACCCCGCGGCAGGATGGCCACGCGATTGGCTTACGAACATTTCGGCCTTGAGATCGTAGCCAAGCCTACGGTTCCGTCACTGTTCGAATGAGCCTTTACACTCAGAATAACTGTTTACTTGGAACTGAAAACTAATAACCCTTAGGGATGACAGGTTCTAAAAGGTAATAGGTCTAAGTCGATAATTACCATTCATGGGTCGTGGCTAGATCAAAATGAAACTCAAACTTATTGCTTTGTTATTTCTGTCCCTTGCGTTCGCCTGCTCGATTCAATCTAAGCAGAAACAAGGTGACGAGATCATCGCGAAAGTCGAACAATTCAAGATTCGGGAAAGGCGTCTGCCTAAATCACTGAATGAAGTGGGGGTGCCCGAGTCTGAAGATGGGCCGCTATATTATCGACAGCTTTCCGAATCCCACTATGAGCTTTGGTGCGGAAGTGGTCTAGGCGAATCCGTCACTTATGATTCGGATCGGAAGACTTGGAAATAACAATTTCAAACTCTTCCACTACCCATTCATAAAAAAACCGGGCATAGCCCGGTTTTGCAAACAAATCAGAAAGTAACTATTCCTCTTCTTCAGCGTCGACCGCGAGCAACGAGGCGCTGGTTACGAGGTCGTCGTCGCCGCATTTGATGAGGGTTACGCCCTGGGCCGAGCGACCGGTTTCGCGGATCTTGTCGACGCCGAGGCGGATGAGTTTCGCCTGCTGGGTGATGATCATGATCTCGCTGTCTTCATCGACCGGGAACGCCGCGACTACCTTGCCGGTCTTGTCCGTCGTTTTCATATTGATAACGCCGATGCCGCCGCGTTTGGTCAGGCGATAGCTGCCAACCAGAGTCTGTTTGCCGAAGCCTTTTTCGGACACCGAGAGCATTTTCTCGGTTCCCTCTTGCGAAACGGCACAGACTGAGACCACATAGTCACCCTTTCGAAGATTCACTCCGCGGACGCCGCGAGCCGCTCGACCCATCGGGCGGACGTCGGTTTCGTTGAACTTCACCGCCATTCCGTCGTGCGTCGCAACGAATATCTGTTGCTTTCCATCGGTGCGGATCACTTCGAGAAGTTCATCGCCTTCATCAATGTTTATCGCGTTGATACCGTTCGCTCGGATGTTCTGGAAATCGGAGAGCGAAGACTTTTTGATCACACCGTGTTTCGTAACAAAGGTGAGATATGTTTCCTCGGCGAAGTCTCGGACAGGCATGACCGCAACCAATTTTCGTTCGCCGGAAAGCTGGACAAGGTTGACCACTGCCTTGCCGCGCGCCGCCGGAGCTGCTTCGGGGATCTCGTGAACCTTGATCTTGAAGACCTGTCCGTCGTCGGTGAAGATCATCAGGAAGGCGTGGGTCGAGGCTACGAAAAGGTGTTCGACAAAATCTTCGTTCTTCGCCGTCGCACCTAGTCGTCCTTTTCCTCCGCGACCCTGGCGCGAATATGTTGAAACCGGGGTTCGCTTGATGTAACCGGCCTTGGTGACGGTGATCGCGACGTCTTCGTCTTTTATCAGGTCTTCGATCGAAAGCTCGACGCCGGCGTCTACGATCTCGGTCCGGCGGACGTCGCCGAACAGTCTGCGAACCTCTTGCAGTTCGCCAACGATAACTTCGCGAAGTACGCTTTCATTCGAAAGGATATTTTCGAGCTCAGCAATAAGCTTGATGATCTGCTCGTACTCGTCGAGGATCTTCTGGCGTTCGAGAGCAGAAAGTCTGCGAAGCTGCAGATCGAGGATCGCCTGAGCCTGAATGTCGGAGAAACCAATTTCCGCGATGACCTTGCGAAGATCCTTAAGGAACGCATCCTCGGGCTTTCCGCCGGTAATGCCGCGCCACTTACTTACCTCTTCCAATCCAACGAAGTTAGCGGTCAACCAACTCTTTGCTTCATCCACAGCACGCGAATTCCGAATAAGCGGAATGATGTAATCGAGAGCGTCGATGGCTTTGTTCAAGCCTTCTAAGATGTGAGCACGAGCTTGGGCCTTTCGAAGTTCGAACTCGGTACGGCGCCGGACGACCTCGCGACGATGCTCGATGAAGTGCTCGAGGATCTCCTTAAGATTTAGGACGCGGGGCTGGCCGCGGACGATCGCGATGTTGATTATGCCGAACGACGACTGCATCGCGGTCAGCTTATAGAGCTTGTTCAGGACGACCTGCGCAACCGCGTCACGCTTGAGCTCGACCACGAGCCGCATTCCCTCTCGGTTCGACTCGTCACGGACTTCCGATACGCCGTCGATCCGTTTCTCGTTGACCAACTCCGCAATGTGCGTGTGCAGCTTCGCTTTGTTGACCTGATATGGGATCTCGGCGATTACGATCGCGGTCCGAGTCTTCTCGCCACGCCCGATCTCGTCAACAACAGCCCTGGCTCGCATTTGGATAATGCCGCGGCCCGTGCGGTAGGCTCGATGAATTTCCTCACGGCCGTAGATGAATCCGCCGGTGGGAAAGTCGGGGCCGGGGATTATCTTGATAAGGTCATCGATCGAGATCTCGGGATCTTGGATGATCGCGATCGTGCCGTCGATCAGCTCTGTCAGATTGTGAGGCGGGATCTTGGTCGCCATTCCGACCGCGATGCCTTCAGAACCATTTGCAAGCAGTAGCGGGATCCTGGTCGGCAGAACGCTCGGCTCCGACAGCGAATCGTCATAGTTGGGAACGAAATCAACGGTCTCTTTTTCGATATCCGCAAGAACTTCGTTGGTCAGCTTTTGCAGCCGAACCTCGGTGTATCGCATGGCCGCAGGATTATCGCCGTCGACCGAACCGAAGTTTCCCTGCCCATCGACGAGCATATAGCGCATCGAGAAATCTTGGGCCATGCGAACGATCGAGTCATAGATAGCCGAATCGCCGTGCGGGTGATACTTACCCATTACATCCCCGACCGCACGAGCCGATTTCTTATAGGGCTTGCCGGCCGTATTACCTGCCTCGTACATACCGTACAGGATGCGGCGATGTACCGGTTTGAGGCCGTCGCGTACATCCGGCAGCGCCCGGCCGATGATGACCGACATCGCGTAGTCGAGATACGACCGGCGCATCTCGTCTTCGATATTTATTTGATTGCGATCTAATGAAGAATCCATTGTAATTTCAATACTTTAGGGGTATTCTGATCTTGGCCCGGGCCGAAGCTATTGTTTAACGCGGTAAAAAAGTGCTGGAATATTTCTAGCGTTGATGTTATCGTTAATTTTACAGGCGGAGAGCCTGTTTCGCAACTCACCTGACCGGCCAACATCCGAGCCGAAACCCCAGGAAAACAATCAGTCAAACAAGGTGCTTCTAAGTACTTCCGCGTTCCTACTACCCGCAGAATGTCTACAACTGTCGCAAATTCAGATAACCGTCGCATTCAGCGATATGCACTGTCGCTGCCGTCGCGCGTCGAGGTCCAGGTGGATCACAAGTTCGCGTGGAACGAGGTGACGCGGCTTGAAGACGTCTCGGCGTTCGGGGCGGCATTCAACCTGAAACGTCCCGTAAAGCGAGGGCGCCTAATAGTCATCAGCGTCCCGATGCCGCGACAACTGAGGTGCTACGACTATCTTGAACCCCAATATCGCATCTGGGGATTGGTAAGACGCTGTATGCCGTTGGGCGACAACCCGGCGGCTGAAAGCTATGCGGTCGGCGTCGCGTTCATCGGAAAGAATCCACCCGCTTCGTACCTTGAGAACCCGTCGAAGCTTTTCGATCTGTCGGAACGAGAAGACGGTGGGCTTTGGCAGCTCGTAGACGCCGATCCGAACCCGAACGAACACGAACTGCCCGCGTATTTACGTCGACACACGAGGTTTGCGATCCCTGAATCACTGCTGATCGAGATGCTCGATGAAAACGGCGAGGTGGTCGCAAGCGAAGTTAGCGTTACAGAGAATCTGAGTGTAGGCGGAGCCGCAGTTTTCACGTCGTTTGACGTCAGCAACGGCGCTTTCCTGCGAGTTAAGAGTCAGCGGCACGATCTGAGTATTATCTCGATCGTCCGCGGACGGCATCTTGGTGCCGACGGCATTGTCCGGCTTCATCTGGAGTTTATCGATCACCTTTATCCGCTAGAGGGGATCGGCAGCTAAAAACGGACAGTAACATGAGCAATACGGTTTTGGAGGAAAGAATGTCAGCGACCCCAGAAGTGCTTAGAACCAAGGCAGAAGTGACCGCCCTCGAGATGCAGGGCGTAGTCAAGGGCAAAGATACGCCCGACTCGACCTGGAAGGAGGTTGTCGCGATCGACAGCGTCTCAGCCACCGGCGCAGGCTTTATTATTCCACGCGAGCTCAAGGTGGGGACGATAGCCGCGGTTATGCTTCCGTTACCGGCTCATCTTCGCTGCTACGAGCACGACAAGGAACTCTATCGCGTACTCGGACTGGTTCAACACTGTCAGCCGTTGACCGGTGAGGGCGGAGGCGGGTTTCATGTAGGCGTAGCATTCGTCGGCAAGCACGCGCCGGAAAGCTACAAGGAAAACCCGCACCAGAGCTATAAGATCTGCGGGATGAACGAGAATGGCCTGTGGAAGATCACGGAGGCTCAAGCTCCGTTCAAAGTTCGGCGTCACCTTCGATATTGGACCAACGTTGATCTTTACCTAGCGTTGGTCGATGCGAACCGCGATTCCATTTCCGGCGAAAAGACGATCACTGAGAACATAAGCAAGAGCGGCGCGGCCGTATTCTCTAACCTGGACGTAAGCGTGGGAGAACGCGTTAAATTCATCTGCGAAAAGTTCGACTTCTCGGGCCTTGCAGTGGTTTGCAATCATCAGATATCGACGGACGGACGACGGCGCCTTAATCTACAGTTCGTAGAGAATTTATTTCCGGTCGAAAAGTTGGATACCTCAAACCTGAAGGCAACAACAAAATAATCGGTTCGAAAATAAGATAATAGCGGGTCGCTGTTCTGCAGCGGCTCTTTTATTGTTGAGGATAGGGAGTGGGCTGAGGGAAGGTGCCCGGAAAGCGGTTGCGCACTATCCGAAGTTTTCTACGCTCTTCTGGTGTCAGCTTTCGCATCTGCTCTTCGGAAAGCCGGACCGGAGGCATCGGCGGCTGAACTCCGGCAGTCCTTGGCGTTTTCGGAGCATCGTATACGGTCCCGTCCGGCATATGGACCTTACCGTCCTTGATCTTTATCTTCCCTACATAGATCGCGTCGCCCTTTACCACGACTTCGTCATCCGGCCCCACGAGATTCTCGATGTCCGCTTCAGGGTCTGAGTGAGTCACCTTCTTCGCTTGATCGGTTCTTTTTGTCACAGGCGCCGGTTCTGTCTTGGTCATAGCCGGCGTTGTGTTGGCCGCTGGTGCTTCGAGCGCCGCGGGTTCGGGTAAATTTGCGGCTTGAGCAGGGGCTTCTGATATAGCGGTCGCCGACTGAGTTTCAATGACCGGCACCGGAATCGGATCGGTCGCAGCCTCTGACTGCACCATCTCCTGGTATGCGACCACACCAGCGATCCCTGCTCCGACCAAAACAAGCAAGCCCGCGGCACCAGCAAGAACCGCGCGTTTCTTGGTGCGGCCCCGATCGAGCACACCCTGGGAAATATGTGCGGTGTTTTTCTGCGCGAGCGGACGGATGGCGGTGACCTGCGATAGGCCATCGTCAACAATATTCGTTTGACCGTCGGTAGGCCGTTGTCCCCGCATCGTCGCTCCCGGCATCAACTGCGTCGGCTGCGAATGAATATCAACCGTGCTTGAGCGGGCAACGGAAACTGTATTTACGGCTAGACCGGCGTAGTCGTCTTGCGAGCGGAGCATCTCCCGCATTTCAGCAGCACTGTCCGGTCGCTGAGCCGCGTCGAGGTCCATGGCTTTGTGGATGATCGCCGCGACACCCGCAGGTATCTCTAAACGTATCTGATTCGCCGGAACCAGTGGATCGGGCTTTTGGGTCAACACGCTCATCGCCCGCGTAAGGGCATCCTCAGGAGCGACGTTCGTTAGAAGGTGGTAAAGCGTCGCCGCCAACGAATATAGATCGCTTCGCGGATCCGTGCCGGTTCCCTGTATTTGCTCGAGCGATGCGTAATTTCGCGAGTATCCAAAGATGCTCTTAGAGTTCGTCTGGTTGCCGGCGCCCGTGACATTCCCTTTAGCCAAACCAAAATCCAAAAGAATGATCTGGCCTTTTGGCGTGACTTTTAAATTCTGCGGTTTGATGTCGCGGTGAATGACCGGATTCTCCTGACTGTGCAGAAATTCGAGCGCCTCAAGGAGTTGATCAGCCCATACCAAAACCTGGTCAACATCGAACGGTTTTCCCTGCTCCTCGAGAATGCAGCAAAGGTCTTCGCCCGGGATGTATTCCATCACCAGGAACTGGCCGTTCGACTCCAGGAAGTGGTCAGTTACTTTTGGAAGAGAATTGTGCTTGAGACTGTTAAGCAGACGGGCTTCGCGTTCGATCGCTTTGCGGTAGTTATCGTCCATGCAAAGTGTCTCTTTGATGGCGACAACGCTGCCGAAGCGTTCGTCGGTAGCTACATACACCGCACCCATACCGCCTTGGCCGATCTGGCGGTCGATCCTGTAACGATCCTGCAATAGCTGGCCTGGTTCGATCATTCCTCTAATCCCTACGCGTAAACCGAACCAATAGTTTACTACACGGGTCAATCATTGCTTGACGCATGCCGCCTACGAATTGTTTACAGCTTGGTCCTCGAACCAATCTTCGGTCATATCGCACCAGATCATTAGACCTTGCCATTTGCCGAACTTCGCATAATGCTTGGTGATTTTCTTGTCCGGACAGGTCTTTCCCTTGTTGTACTTCGCATAGAACCGGGCTCGCAGCCATGAATCGAGGGCTAGTCCATCGTTCCGGCCGAGCAGCTTTAGAAGGTTGTCGGCTGCGTAATCGCCAAAGCCTTTGATCTTCTTTATCTCTGCCTTTAATTCCGATGTTGGGACGTCAGTTGTGAGGAAAATCTGCGGATCGAGTTCCCCGCTTGCGACCTTCTGAGAAAGTTCAACGAAGAATGGAGAGCGATAGCCACTCTTGATCTCGGAACGGTAGAAATCTTCATTGACCGAGGCCATAGCCTCGGCGGTCGGGAATGCGTTCGACCCTTTCCCTGCCAGTTGGCCGAGTTTGCTCACAAGATTCGCGACCATATTTTTGGTCAGGCCCCACGAACAGTTCGTAGTGCAGAGCGTTTTTACCAGATCTTCGAATACCGTCGCTGATCGAAGAAGCCTTCCCGCTCCGCGGCGCTGTACCCATTGGGTTCCCGGTTTTGAGACTGCCACATCATAGAATTCGGACATCTCGTCATCCAACCTCAGAATGTGCCGTATGTCACGTTCCGCCTTTTCTTTTCCCACGGCCGCCCGATCCAGCCGCACGTGCAATGCCCCCTTCTGATCGGATATACGCACTCGGGAGACTGACTTTTCGTTTTCTGATCGGATTACATAGCCAAGGGATCTATCTTCGGAAGTCCACACAAACGGCGCCAGATCGTACCAACCGTGGCCGCGGACTGCGACTTCCAAGTTAAAATTAGGGTTTACCTCGATCGTGAACTCAATAGGCATTTGCGAATCTTAACCGCTAGAAAAACAGAGCACAAATCAAATAGATTTCCGACTATTTTCCCAGTCAACGCGTCCTATTCCTCGTTCCCGAGCCGTTTGCGGCGCATTTAATACTGAAGCCTTGCCAACATTGGGAATTTTGTTATAGTAGGCGTGTTTAACTTGGTTTAAGCCGTTGATTTCCACACGGTTCGACACGAACTCAATTTCTTTCCTACAACTTTCTGAAAGATAAGCCGGGAGGTCGGGTATGTTCTCGCTTCGGAGTGTTCCTGTAAAGTTTCTCTGGTTGGCTGCGGCTCTCTTGATCGTTTCGCCATTGTTGATCGCCGCGCAAAGCGATCCGGATCCTAATTCCCCAACGCCGATCCTGGTAAGCATCGAGGGAACTCCGCGACTGCTTACCTATCAGGCCCTTAAGTCCAGAAAACATTCGCTATTGCGGCCGTTGTTGGATTTTGTTCGTCCGGGCAGGCTCGCGGTCATGTTTGTCGCGAACCTCGATCTGATGGATGGCGAGGATGCCAATGCATTTCGCATCTACGCCCGCGACGAAAAAGGACGCTCCTATAAGTTTCCGGTCGTGGACCTGGCCCCGGCTCCTGGCCAACCCGACGTCTACGCGATCACCTTCAGGGTGAAGGATGAGATCGGATATTGGAAGGACCCCATCTCGCTGGGCGACCTTGTCGTTAGGCTGACGTGGCGAGGACTTTCAAGCAATGAGCTGCTGCTCGGCTACGGGTCGAAAGGCGGAAAGCTTGAGAAAGAGAAGGGTCTTAAGTCATCCTCGCTGAGCGACATTAAAACATCGAAGGTCGCCGGAACGGAGTTCGAAACAGAGGCGATCGCGGGAGTAGGATACAAGTGGTCGGGTGACCGTTTACGATTTCTGGAGCAGGCGACGTTCGGCCCAACGGTTGACCTTGACGCACGCATCAGACGTATCGGGCTTCGAACATGGCTTGCAGAGCAGTTCGAAAAACCATATCCATCTCCAGCATATCCTTATCCGAATATTCCTCTAAAGAGCACGAATTCTGACGACGCGACGCTTGGTTGCGGTCCGGCTCCGGTCCCGACAACACTTGAATACCGTGTTTGCATACGGGATCACTACAACATGTATCCGGTCCAGAAGTGGTTTTTCTCAGAAGCACTCTACGGAGACGCTCAATTGCGGCATCGAGTCGCTTGGGCACTCGCTCAGATATGGGTGATCTCGGGAGTGGACATTCAACAGTCCAGCTGGATGATCGCGTATCACAAGGTTTTGTCCCAAAACGCCTTCGGAAACTACCGAAACCTGATCAAGGACATGACGCTAAATCCGGGAATGGGAGATTACTTGGATATGGTGCGGAGCACGCGAACAAATCCGAACGAGAACTATCCCCGCGAGATACTGCAGCTTTTCACTGTCGGGCTCTTTGAATTGAACCAAGACGGTACCCTGAAAAGGGACGTAAACAACAACCCGATCCCGACCTACGATCAGAACGGCGTTAACAATTTCACCAAGGTATTCACGGGATGGAATTTCTGCAACACAGGATGCGCGAACTCGGCTCCCGGCTTGGTGAACTTTAAGGATCCGCTTGTGTTCAATGCCGGCGTTACCGCCCTGGGAAACAATCGGCACGACCTCACGGCCAAGACACTTTTCAACTATCCCGGCGCTCCTAATTCGACGATCGCCGCGTGTACCGGGACTTGCGACGACACGCTTTCCAGCATAGCGAACTATGCGAATACGTCTTTGGATCAAACGCTCGACAACATTTTCAATCATCCGAATGTCGGCCCGTTCGTCAGCAAGACCCTGATCCAGCACCTTGTCACCAGCGATCCGTCGCCGGCGTATGTCTCGCGTGTCGCAGGAGTTTTCAACAATAACGGCTTGGGCGTTCGCGGCGATCTGAAGGCCGTTATTAAAGCGATCTTGCTGGATGCGGAAGCACGCGGCGATGCGAAGACCGACCCCAACTTTGGCAAGCTTCGGGAACCCGTCCAACTGCTCACGAACCTGTTCCGGCACATAGGCGTGAAAGGTGCGGGCGCGACTGGAACTAGCGACGGTGTGGTTAACGGACAAACGTCGGCCCTCGGCCAAAGTACATTCAGCGCTCCGACCGTATTCAACTTCTATCCGCCTGACAATGTGATACCGGGCACTGCGTTGCTCGGCCCTGAGTTCGCTCTGATGACGACGGGAACGTCGGTGGGACGCGCCAACTTTGCGAACACGATGGTGTTCAGCCAGATCGGGATCAGCGAGAACGCTCCGCAAGGTACGTCGCTCGACTTTACTGAGCTTCAGAATTTAGCGGCGGCTGATACCACTTCGAACCGGCTGCTGGACGTGTTGAATCAACGGATGATGCACAGCACAATGTCCCCGAACATGCGCAGTTCGATCCTTACAGCCGTAAATTCGATCGCCAGCAACAACCCGCTTCAGCGTGCCAAGCAGGCTGTCTATCTAGTGGCGACTTCGTCGCAATTCCAGGTTCAGAGGTGATAAAAATGAAAGAATCACGACGAAACTTCTTGAAAAAATCGGGTTGTGCCTTGGGAATGGGCGCGATCGCGACACAAATGAATCACCTTGGCCTGGTAAACGCCTTCGCTCAAAAGTCGATAGACGATGGGGCGAATCCCGCAGGTGACGCCGGCTATAAGGCTTTGGTCCTTATCTATTTCTCTGGCGGGAATGACGGTAACAACATGGTGATCCCGAACCATAGCGATGCGACGCTGAGCAACTACGCCGCGTACTCCGCAGCCCGTACTACACAGGGATTAGCAATCCCGCAAGCATCTTTACTGCCGATCAGCGTTCCTGCTATGGGCGGCCTTTCGTACGGTCTTCACCCATCATTTGGGCCTATCGCGGGCCAGCCGAATAACGGGATCCACGAGCTATGGGGCCTCGGCAAGTTGGCGGTGGTTTCCAACGTTGGGACGCTCGTCGCCCCGATGACCAAGACTCAATACCAACAGAATCTGGTCCAAAAACCGTATCAGCTCTTTTCGCATTCGGACCAGGTGGCTCAATCACAAACGAGCGTTGCTAATACGCAGGCCTTTACAGGTTGGGGTGGTCGGTTATCTGACAAGATGACGCCTCTGCAGCCGTCGGCTCCGAATAATCCACTTGTCCCGATGATCACGTCGATCGCCGGGGCTCAGCTTTTCACCGCCGGGCAGTCGACGCTTCCGATGGCGATCAACGACTCAAATACCTCACTTGCTAATGTGCTAAACCCGTCAGGCTTCACCAACACAGGCGGAACAGCTAGAAAGGTCAGCTTCGATCAGCTTCGTACCTACGACCTGAATTCGAATTACATCAAAGCCGCGAGTGACGTGACGAACCTCGCCATTCAGGCGAATAGCGCTCTTCAAGTCACCCAGGAAGTTACGGTTACATTTCCAAACACAAGCTTGGGCCGTCAGTTAAAACAGGTCGCCAGGCTGATAAAAGAAAGGACTGACCTGCGCGTTCAGCGCCAGGTGTTCTATTGTCAGATCGGAAGCTTTGACACCCACACAAACCAGTTGGCCAGTCATACGAATCTCTTCACCCAATTCAGCCAAGCTGTCCGGGCATTTTACGATGAGATGGGTGTACAGGGAGTTTCTGAGAGCGTGACAACTTTTACCATGTCGGACTTCGGCCGAACGTTCAACCCGGCCGGTTCCGGGGCGACAGTGGGCAGTGACCATGCTTGGGGAAATCATATGTTCGTGCTCGGTGGGTCTGTTCAGGGAGGCAACTTCTACGGAATGCCGACCGCGAACGGAACGCCATTCCCGACCCTCACGATCGGAGCAGCGGGGCCGGACGATACAGACAGTAACTCTTCCGCGCGTGGACGCTGGATCCCGACGACGTCGGTGGAACAGTACGCCGCGACGCTGGCAAAGTGGTATGGACTTCCACAGGACGCCCCAACGCTTGCGTCGGTTTTTCCAAATATTGGAAATTTCAACACGAATTCGAGTGGTCTGAATTTCCTGATCTAGCTAGCTGTAGAGTCGAAATTCTGGCCGGCCGGGCTATAATCGTCCGGCCTTTCCGTCTGCAGCGGGTTCTCGTTCTTGCGATTGGTACGCGTCGAATCTAAACTGGAGTCTCCCGAGGCTGACGCGTGAATTTACCGAATTACCTGACCCTTGCCCGGATCCTTTTAGTACCGCTGCTCGTTGTGGCGCTGCTTACGCCCGTCGCGGACAAGTGGTTGGGGATCAGCGGTTACGTACTCGCAATAATTCTTTTTCTCGTCGCCTCCGCCACGGACATCCTCGACGGCCATCTTGCCCGCAGCCGTAATCAGGTCTCAACCTTAGGAAAATTCCTTGACCCGATCGCCGATAAGCTCCTGGTTTCAGCTGCATTGATCGTGCTGGTCGAAAAGCATCTTGCACCGTCGTGGGCGGTTGTGATCATTCTCGGACGCGAATTCATTGTCACTGGGCTTCGATCGGTCGCCGCCTCGGAAGGGATAGTGATTCAGGCTCAGGCCAGTGGAAAGATCAAGATGTGGGCACAGTGCGTCGCGATCGTAGCTCTTCTGATAGCCGCAGCCGCCGGGAATCCTCCCGTATCGAACTTTGGCGAAGACCTTCCGGCTCTACGGTTTTGGGAGGTTGCCGAGGTGCGAACCGCGTTCTCTAATCTCACTTCTCTTTCGCTCTCATTGAACGACTGGAAGGTCTTCGGCTACCTTGTCGGACGCGGAGCACTTTGGGCTTCGGTCGCGATGGCGGTGTGGTCGATGTACGACTACCTTCGGTTGTTTTTTCGTGTTAAGGGTGAAAACTCTAAGGCAGCGGCTGCGGCGATCGCCGCCGCCGCTCAGCCGGAAAAATCTTGACTTTTCCACCTTCTACGTAGTATCAACTCACTATAGCCTTCGGCCCATTGTAGGTCTCTCCCGACCACTTTCCCCAAAACAATACGCGATTCCAAAGCGGGATCTTTTGTTCCACATTATCTGCTGTATTCGGTGTTCAAGGGGGAATTATGAAGATTTGCTCGGTGTGCGACAGGTGTTTAGACGATTGCGAGACTGTTTGTGTTGATCCGGATCACGGAGATCTTCATGACGGACCGCACACAGTCGTCGAAGTCCACGGTTACCTCATCACAAGCCGCATTGCGCACTCACCAAAGGCCTCAATTTATCACGCTGAACAGATTGAGTATGGACAGAAGTGCGTGATCTCGATCGCGGACGGCGAATCGAAACAATTTCTCGCGGAAGCCAAACTCGCGTCGGTCATGTTTCACGCTGGGGTTGCCGGTCTGATTGAATCGGGGCAACTTACGGATGGATCAGGTTACGCGGTCTTTGAAGGATTCGGTGAAGTTTCGCTGCGCGATGTTTTGCAGGATGGAACTCTCTCATTGCTCGAACGGATACGGATCGCCCGTCAGACTGCGGAAGCCATTGCCTCGGTCCATCTTGCGGGACTAAGGCATGGTTCAATCCGACCCGAAAGTATTTCGATCGCAGATCTCGGAACTGACAACGTCGCGGTGAAGATCCACAATATTGATCTCGGGTCTGCGTTTGCGAACGGGATCCTGTGCAATCGATTCGCGATGGAGTCGTCGCTAGAAACGCTAAAATATCTAGCCCCTGAACAATTTCGCGGCGAACCGGCGACGGCCCGATCTGATGTATACGGCCTCGGCATATTGCTCTACGAACTCCTTTCCGGTCATCCGCCCTTCGATGCGTCGTCGGCCTCCGCTCTTGCGGACATGCACCTGAACCGAAAACCGCCGGAGACAAAGATCGACAACTTTGATCTTAGAATGCTGCTGACGCATACGCTCTTCGAGTCGCTGCAGAAGCAGCCGGGTCTCAGGCAATCGACAGCGGACCTTTTCGCCCGCCAGATGAGGCATATTGAGCAACTGGCAACCCACGTATCGACGCCGCCGCCGGTGGTCGCCGCGGCCGCAGCCGGTGCTCGCTCTCTTCGGTGCGTATCACCCGAGGCTTCGATTCGGAATGTCCGTGTAGTTACTCGGCCTGGGGTTCCCGAGTCTCCGTACACAACATCAACGGATGCGTCTGCGACGGAGCATTCTGCCTCCTTCCAGGCGGTTCCCGCGACCGTTCCGATGGAATCTCCGCCAGTGCATAACGCCACGACGAATGCTCCGATGCCGTTTGTCCCGTTAGTAACGAAGAGATCGCGGTTGAAAGGAATGAAGCAGCGTTTGCAAACGCATATCTCGGACGCCAAAGAGTCGCTAAGTCCTAAGCCGATGCTGATCGATTGGAAACTGCCTCTGGATACCATTCAGTCGACCGATACTGTTTCAGAGGAGTTAGTAGATCGGACTGAGGCGATCGCCTTCCATGCTGACGCCGAGGTCACGCATGTCCGTCCTCGGGTAGATCGCATCGAGGTTAATTTGGATGAAGCGGAGGACCGCGAGCGCCGACCTTTCGCTCTTACATTCTTGCCCACTCTCTTGTCGCGTCGTGAAGATGCGGATCCAAGTGGACCAGCATTATCGGATTCCGTCTTTTCCGCGTATCGATCCCTGGGAATCGATGCAGGAAAACTGCCGATCTATGCAGTAACGGTCGTCGCCTTTCTGATCGTCGGCTTCGGGATCTTTCGAATTGCTTCTGCCTTGTCTGAAGATAATGGGGGATATATAGGTGAAGCTCGACCGGCGCCCATTCAAATATCGGCTCCGGTCGTTAAGGCCGAACAGATCGAGCCGCAGGTAGCCGTGATGAATATTCCAGCAAGTCAGAGCGAGATCGCCAGCCCGGTTGCAGTCGTTCAAGACGAGGCTGTCACGGTGAACAAGACGGTTCCGATAAAGGCAAAACAGGTCGACGAATTGAAGCCTATGCCTGTCGATCCTCCAAAGCGATCCAGGCCAGAACCTGCGAGTACGGTGACTGTTCCGCCAAGGCACCCGTCGAAAGCCGAAACCCCACTCGTTCCGTCGACGCTTGTAATCACGCGAGGAGTCGGCAAGCCGAGACAGACTATCGTAGCAGAGACTCCTGTGATCCGAAGGGCGGCGCCTGGAACCGGAGCGACCCGGCCAAGGATCGTCAATGTTCCCAACTAAATTATGGTTTTCGGACTGCCGGACGTGTGCGGGTTACCGGCGGATAGACAATATCTTTCCGGTCGATCGTCGGACTAGGTTTAGGCGCGTCGGCTCCTTCCGGGACGATCCAGACCTCGAATGATGGCTGCTCACGAAAGCCTCCGTCATATGCTCCGACACGGCTTCCAGGAAATCCTGCCCGAATGATCTGATCTCGAATCCGACGTAGAGCCGTACTTGCGAACATCCGTTCACTAGTGCGTCCGGCGTAGCCGATGAGATATACCTTATCGTTGCCGAACTGCGCCGCGGCGACCGCACGAGTGAGTCTCTCGTTCTCGTCGTTCACAGAGATCATTCCGAATTCATCCAGCTTGTGGGCCGGCGGAATGATGTTGATCCGGTAAGGCATCGACTGAGCCGCACATTCGGGCGGAAAGCCGCCCAACCATACTTCTGCCTCGATCAAGCGATGTTCGCCAGCTCCGGTCGAATCTACGTCGATCCGAACCGTACCTTGGCCGTCGCGAATCGAACCCGCCGAAACGTTCCACAAAATGCTCGGAGTAACATTCTTATCGCCGCCGGTAATACGTGCGGTCAGGATCACCGGCTGTCCCTCGCGGATCGTCCTAGCCTGGCTTTGGATCTGGGTCTGTGGGCAGGGCGAACCTTTCTCTTGCTGCGGATTTTCCGGATTTTGTTGTGAGGGCAGCGGCGGCGGATCCGACTGCGCTAGCGAAGGCATTGCGAGCAGCAACATATAGGCGACGAAGACTATCGATCTGGGGTTAGCGTTCATCTGTTAACGGACCTCCGGGCGGGTGCTTATATTCTAGCGCTTGTGTCAAATGGCTGGTAAGTTCCGGGCATGTTTGTGGGCGTGACCCGACCTGTTAGAATTGTAGTTTTCGACACTAGCCGGAGTTTTGGTCTATGCAGCCTGTGCGCAAGAGGGAACAAGCTATCGAGGTACGTGGGGCACGCGTTCACAACCTGAAGAATGTCTCCGTGTCGCTTCCCCATAATAAGCTTACGGTGATAACGGGCGTTTCAGGTTCCGGCAAGTCTTCGCTCGCATTCGATACGATCTATGCTGAAGGACAGCGGCGATACGTAGAATCGCTTTCAGCTTACGCTCGCCAGTTTCTTGAGCGGATGGACAAACCCGATGTCGACGAGATCCTCGGCATTGCTCCGGCGATCGCGATCAGGCAGAAGAACTCGACCAAGAATCCGCGATCAACCGTAGCGACTCAGACTGAGATCTATGACTATCTACGCTTGCTCTACGCACGTGCGGGACAAACGTTCTGCCACATCTGCGGCCGGGAGGTAAAGAAGGATTCGCCGGAGTCGGCGGCGGAGGAGATCTTGGCTACGTTGGAACTCCGCTCCCGATTTTACGTACTTTTCCCGATATTGGAAGACGCCCCCGGTAAGATCGCTAAGACCGCAAAGAAGACAAAGGCGAAAGCCTCCGCAACGGATCTCTCGGTTTCCGCTTATTTGATCTCGCTGCTGCAGCAGGGATTTCCGAGATTGTTCCGCGACGGCGAGATGATCGAGCTAAACCGTCCCGAGGATTACCTCTTCCCCGATTTCGCCGGTACCTACGTTCTCATTGATCGGCTCAAAGCCGACTCAGATATTCGCCAGCGACTTGTCGACTCGCTCGAGATATGTTTCCGCGAGGGTCACGCGGCCGTTATCCAGCGGGCCGAGACTGGCGTCGACTCGCTGAAATTCTCCGATCGATACATCTGCAAATACGACGGGACGCATTACGAAGAACCTGAGCCGCAGCTTTTCAGTTTCAACTCACCATTTGGAGCATGCCCAACCTGCCAGGGATTTGGAAACACGATAGGCGTTGATTACAACCTTGTAATACCGAACCCGCTCGTGTCGATAAAGGACGGTGCGGTTGAGCCGTTCACGCGTCCGCAACATGCGTGGGCTCAGAAGGAGTTGCTGAAGTACGCTGCGTCGGCGAACATCGACATCAAAAGTCCTTACGCCGATCTGCCGGACTTTCAGCAAAACTGCATCGTCTACGGCGACGAGGGATGGCGTGGGGTCAAGGGATTTTTTCAATGGCTTGACACCAAGAAGTATAAGCTTCACGTTCGCGTGTTTCTCGCTAAGTATCGCGGCTATACAAAGTGTCCGGATTGCGGCGGTTCGCGACTGCGGCAGGAGGCTCGCGACGTGAAGATCGGCGACCGCTCTTTGCCTGAAATTCTCGATCTTTCTATCGATGATGCGTTCAGTTTCTTCGATTCGCTTGAATTGTCACAAGAGCGGACCAAGATCGCCGAGAAACTGTTGCTTGAGATCCGGCGGCGTCTGAAATTTCTAGTAGATGTCGGCCTCGACTATCTGACTCTAAGTCGACTTGCGGCAACACTCTCCGGCGGCGAAGCGCAGCGAATCCAACTCGCAACAAATCTCGGATCGCTACTGGTCGGTACCCTGTACGTATTAGACGAACCGAGTATCGGGCTTCACCCACGGGACAACGCGCGGCTGGTCAAGATCCTCGAAAATCTTCGTGATATTGGAAATACCCTTTTAGTAGTGGAGCACGATGAGGACACGATGCGGGCGGCTGATCACGTGATCGACATAGGACCATTCGCAGGTGAACTCGGGGGTGAAGTAGTTTTTGAGGGCTCATTCGACGCTTTATTGAAAGACAAGACGTCGCTAACGGCGAAGTATCTTCGCGGCGATGCTGAGATAAAGATCCCACAGAAACGCCGCAAGCCCGGAAAAGAAAAGCTCGAGATCGTCGGCGCACGTGAACACAACCTGCAAAATGTTTCGGTTGAGATCCCGCTTGAGATGCTCGTCTGCGTTACGGGCGTTTCGGGCTCAGGTAAATCGACCTTGATCCACGATGTTCTCTACGCCGGCCTTAAGAAGCAGCGGGGGGAATGGAATTCGCATGTTGGACTTTTCAAGGAGATAACCGGCGGCGAGAATATCGACGACACGGTCCTCGTCGATCAATCGCCGATCGGTCGGACCCCGCGCTCTAACCCGGTCACATACATCAAAGCGTACGATGCGATCCGGGAAGTCTTTGCCGCGACTCAGGGCTCGAAAACAAAGGGATATGCTTCATCGCACTTCTCTTTCAACGTCCCCGGCGGCCGCTGCGAAACGTGTCAGGGCAGCGGTACTGTCGTAGTCGAGATGCAATTTCTCGCGGACGTCGAGCTGACGTGCGAAGACTGTCGCGGGACCCGATTTCGCGAGGAGGTTCTCGCGATAAAATACAAAGGAAAGAACATCGCCGAGGCACTCGATCTAACGGTCCGAGAAGCGATCTTGTTCTTCAAAGACGTAAAGAAGATCGTCAATAAGCTGAAAGTTTTGGATGCGGTCGGGCTCGGCTATTTGCGTCTCGGACAGTCTGCTACAACTCTCAGTGGCGGCGAGGCCCAGCGTGTGAAACTTGCATCGCACCTTGCTCAGACGACGAACTCAAAGACCCTCTTCATCTTCGACGAACCGACGACCGGCCTCCATTTCGAAGACATCAACAAGCTGCTCGGAGCGTTCCGAGCCCTCATCGACAATGGCGCAAGCCTTCTCGTCATCGAGCACAATCTCGACGTTATCAAAACCGCCGACTGGCTCATCGACCTCGGCCCGGACGGAGGCGTCGGCGGCGGGCAATTAGTCGCTGTGGGAACTCCAGAACAGATTGCGAAGACCGGTAGCTCTCACACCGGTCAGTACCTAAAGTCGATCCTAAATTAACTATTTGAAGTTACTTGCAGCACAAAGGCGTTTCGGATGTGGACATTCGCCAACCTGCTGCCAGTCGTAAAAATCAGCCGTGCTACCTTCGATCGCATAGATGACCTTTTTGATCGTTGGGAACTGCGTCAACGTCGCATCGATGGTTGAGTAGAATCCGCTTCCACAGCTCGACGTGGTATTGCGCAGCTTTTCGTATACCGTCTCATTGAAGTTTAGGAAAGCTACTCTGCCCTTCACATTAAGACTCTTCACAATGTCTCTCGTATTCTCAGGCGGAAACGAACCAAACTCGCTAGCTTCCTCTTCAGGCGTTGTTCCCTTGAACAGCTCATTGAGGGCGGCGATAGCTCTCGCTTTGGTCTTCGGGATCGTGCGGATGGTTGGGAAAACCTTGGTGCAGTCGATCTGATTAGGATTAAACCTCTCGTTGTGGAAGAAGACCTTGATCCTAACTGTCGATTGGGCTTGTCCGAAAGCCATCACAACAGAAAGTAAAACGAGGCAAACACAAGCCCTAATCATCGCCAAACTTGCCCCTCCAGATCGGTGCGATCTGCTCCATCACCTTGCAATCACAGTAGCCGCCGTTATTATTGAGCCAACTCGTGAATTTCGGAAAGTCCAGTTCTCGTTCCATCATGAATTTCATCGAGTATTGAAGGCTATGAGTACATTCGACCTCGTATAATTCGTCTTCGAGAAAATCGAGCAGTTCGCTGACGGTTTCCTGACCGGCAGGGAGCAGATCGAGAAAGCCCTGTAGTTCTTCACCGCTCATTTGTTCGAGATTCTCGATCTCTCTTTTTCGGAGTATTGCCATAAAAATGAGACACCTCACAATCGAGGGGCCTCTTCATATTAACACCCATCTTATATCCTACTTGAGCCGCTCAAGCCGGCCTTTTCGCTTCATGATGTTCTTATAATCCCATTGAATATCCTTCGACTTCCGAAGCCACCGCTTCAAGGCCTTTGTGTCGATCTCGGAAGCGTCGTTGTAAAAGATCGATGCGTCCATAAATTTCTTCGGCGGAACGTTGAGGCCGTCCTCTTCAAAGGACGCACCGCTCCAGAACATCAATCGAATGCCGGCCTTTTGTTTGCTATAACCCACGATCGGGTTCCCGTCCAGAAACCAGACCGGATGTGCATGCCAAACCTTGTCCTCAGCTTGAGGCAGTCCGCTGTCGATCGCCGCGGCCAGCAATTTGCAGATCGCGCGGTCGCTAGCCAAAAAGTGTGCATCGTTATATGACTGAACTGCTTGTTTCATATTGATCATTCCCCAGATGCGCCAGCCTGTGCCGGTTCCCCAAGCAACGCTTCCAGCCGGTCGTAACTGAGCGACAAGCCATCTTCCATCGGCGATCGCAGAACTCCATCACGAGCCTCTTTCGAAACGTATAGCATAGTATTCGTCAGAGTCGTGACACCGTCTTTTTCGTCCATAGTGAGCGTCGATATCGCCTCGCCTGTATACCACGCTTCGTCGAATTGTTCGGTGCAGACGATCCGGTCGGGCCGTGCGATCTCGCGATATTCTCCGCCCATCCCCATTTCGATCTGGCCATTCTTCCAGACCCACCGATACTTGCCGCCGACATTTAGGTCGACCCTGCACACGTCAAGGCTCCAGCCTTCCGCCCCAGACAGCCATCGCTTCAAATATTTGCACTCTGTGTAAGCCTTAAAGACCAGATCCTTGGGGGCGTTGAACGCTCGACTGATCACCAGTTCCCTTTCGCCTTTTGCTTCTACCGTAACTTTCATTTCTTCTTCTCCTTCGAACTTCTCTTTTCCTTCGCCTCGATCTTCATAGCTTCCAGCAGCAAATCCAGCTTGTCGTACCGGACATCCCAAAACTGCCGGTACCGCTCGATCCATTCGTTCGCGGCCTTCAGGGGGGCGGCCTCGATCCTCCGCGGCCGGCGCTGCTTGTCCAGGCCCTTTGATATCAGCCCTGCATTCTCAAGCACCTTCAAATGCTTCGAGATCGCAGGTTGGCTCATCTTGAACGGTTTCGCTAAGTCGTTTACCGAGGCCTGGCCGCTTGCAAGCCGCGCGAGTATGGCTCGCCGTGTCGGATCGGCCAACGCTGCGAATGTTGCATCGAGGCGCCTTGATTGCTGTGTATAACCCATCTGTTTAATAACTGTTTGGTTATATTAGAGCGGAGACGCTTCGATTGTCAACCGCTAAATATCCGTCTCAGAAATCCTGCTGAGAAAGCCGTCCGAACTCTGCTATCTCGGATTCTTCAAGCTCGCGCTGCCTGATACCATCACGACCGTCGTATGAGAAGAATTTGGGAAGAAATAGAGCCGTGCCCAGCACCGAAACGACGCAGAGGATGCCGCCCGAAATAAGCGCCCATCGCACGCCAAACCTCTCGGCAACGACTCCCATCTTTGCGCTTCCGAGCATGGGCCCGGTAAGGTAGCTCATCATCTCGATGCTCGCAAGTCGACCGCGAAGTTGGTTGGGGATCGTCTGGTTCCAGATTGCCCCGCGAAAGATGCCGGAGACCATATCGAAGAACCCTGCAAACGCGAGGAATACCAACGCAAGAACGATGGAATCCGCCATCCCAAAAAACAAGATCGCAACGCCCCACAGCGTAGCCGACCCGATCACCATCGCTCCGTGGCGGTGTACTTTCTTGGTCCAGCCTGACGTCAGGCTCGCCAACAACGCCCCGGCGGCGATAGCCGCAGGAAAGAATCCAACGTATTTTTCTCCGTAGTATACGGCCAATGCAGGATACAAAGCCTGCGGCATCGCGAAGAACATGGCGGCGATGTCGATGAAGTAAGTGCCAAGAAGTTCCTTCCGCGAGAATGCGTATTTCCACGCCTTCTTGATCCCGGCCCAACTCGGTTTTTCGGCATTCTCAGGCGATGGCACCGCAGCGATCGCATAAACAGCGTAGATGGTTCCGGCAAAGGTCACGAGATCGAACGCATAGGCTACTGCCGGTCCAAGCGTGACCGCAACAATACCGGCAAGCGACACACTCATGATCGCCCCCACGCTCCAGCGGATCGAATTCAAAGCCATCACCGCCGCCATGTGCTCCGCCGGAACAACCTTCTGAATGAAAGACTCGAAGGCGGGACGCTGGATCGCTGCGAGCCCGGCGTGGATCGCGACGCAGAGAAATAGCACCCAGATCCGCGGATCTGGAAGAAGGGAGTTTGCCAACAAGATCGCCGAGGTCAAGCCTTGTCCGAGCTCCGTATATCGCAGCAGCGTCCGTTTGTCGAAATAGTCCGCAAGCGCTCCGCCGACGATCGCAAGAATCGCCATCGGCACGAACTCCGCCAAGTAGATGTATCCAACCATCGCCGACGACTGCGTCAACTGATACATCTGCCACGGCACGACGATGAACGTCATCATCGAACCGAAGAACGAGATCAACTGGCCGAAGAACAGCAGCCGACAGTCGCGCGATACCCGGAAAGGCGAAAGATCAAGAAACATAGGTCCTCAAATTCAGAACGTTAGCATATCGATAGCGACGCCTTGAGTCACTCGGATTTGTCACTACTCCGTCAAAATGTGATTATTTCCGATATCAGGCGGAGACCTGTTCCATACCCTGCAAATGAAATATCTCTCGTCCAAGCTGCCGAGTTGGTTCGACGGCCGCGCTACTGCAACCGTACTGGTGACCAAAGCACTAGTGCTTCTTTTTGGTATCCAAGTTTTCGAGATCTTGGAGAATCGCTCGGTCAACTGGGCGGGCGGCGTGCTTGGGATCTGGCAGCGTTGGGACGCAGTCCATTATCTAAAGCTTGCGCAGGAAGGGTACGGGGCAACGGGCGACAACCGATTCTTGATCGTCTTTTTTCCTCTATATCCGCTGATCGTATCGATCTTCGGCGGGTTGATCGGAAATCATCTTGTGGGGGCATTCTTCGTTACTGGGCTGGCATCGGTCGCACTTGGACTTTCGCTACGAGAGCTTGTAAGGCTTGACCATTCCGAAAAGGTCGCCCAACTGTCCGTTATCTTCCTTTTCATTTTCCCGACAAGCTACTTCCTGCACATTCCCTATACTGAAAGTCTATTTCTTGCTTTAACGATCGGGTCGTTTCTAGCTGCAAGAAAGCACTCGTGGCTTCTTGCCGCAATACTCGGTGGACTTGCTTGCGCGACCAGGGTCAACGGTTTGATACTCGTGCCTGCGCTCGCGTTCGAGGTCTGGCAGGAATATAGGGAAACTGATCGAGTCAATTTGAAATGGCTCTTTCTACTCATAATTCCTTCGGGCTTTGTCGCGTATTTGCTGTTAAATTATGTCGTAGCCGGGGACCCGCTCATTTTCCTAACCTACCAACGAGAACATTGGTACCGCTATTTCAGGTGGCCCTGGCAGGGCATTTGGGAGACTATCAAGCTGATCGACAATCCCAAAACGGTGGATTCCCATATGATGGGAATTCAAGAATTGTTATTCGTTCTCATCGGGATAGGAGCCTTGCTCATCGGCTGGCGAGAACTTCGAGCCTCCTACCGAGTTTGGATGGGGCTTAACTGGCTTCTTTTCGTGAGCACATCATTCGTAATAAGCGTTCCCCGCTACACGCTTACGCTTTTTCCGATATTCATCTTGATGGCGATTGCAGCTCGAAGATACGCCAGTCTGAACGTGCTTTTGATAGTCTGGTCGATCCTATTCTTGGGTGCATTCGTCTCACAGTTCGTCCGCGGAATGTGGGCGTTCTAAGCACCGTAGATCTTTAGCTTGAATTCGTCGTTGATCGTCGAGATGTCGACCCTGCGGCCCGCAAATCGTTCGCATTGTTTAAGAACCATTGGCAGCCCACCACGGGGAACAGAAGTGCCATACTCCCTGCGAGAGAATATCGACGCGATCTGCGGGTTTAGCCGTTGTGTAATACCGTATCGGATCGCGCGCGACGCCGGAGGAACGAATCCCTGAGTTCGACGCGCATTTACAAACTCGATGAAATTGTCGTGGATCGTTATCCGTGTCGGAATATCACGGAGAGCAAAGTCGCGGTGAATGAGAGCGTTGGCGAGAGCTTCGCGAACTGCGTAGAGATGATAACTCGAGCGAGCCGCGACCGGTGCTCCGACAAGGTGAAGACCGCGTTTGGCTGGTTTATCTTTGGAAAGATCGCAGTATCTTTCGACGAAAGCCATGATCGTCTCACACTGTGTGTGAAGATTCCCTTTTACCTCGACCTTTTCGACGAGCTGAGTCCCGCCGTTTTCGCCGGAGTATCGAGCAACCGTCACGACCGAGCGGGGAAACAGTTCCGGCACTCTCTCGTTCTTGCCGAACAGCATGAGCGCCGCGACGGTCGGGAAGAAATCGTCGGCACCTCCAACCGCCAGAATCAGATCTTTCTTAAGAAAGTCCGCCGTTTGATAGAGATTGATGGTCGGACTGATATCCTCGAACGCTCCTGCGAAGGACCACAACAACCCGTCATCAAAATCCTTTTCCTCTGCGGTAAACAGAGGGATGTTTTCGTACGCCAGCGGCCGGATCTCGTCGAGCCACGTCGACAACTGCTCACGCGCGACCTCACGCTTCTCCGCGCCGAACCGCATGTAGAAACGACCCTCGCGTGTACGATAGGGCTTGCGACGTGGTTGCACATCCAGCGCGACCACCCGCTTTCCGCTGTCAAAGGCGATCGTATCAATGAGCGGAATTATCGGTGGAACGATCTCGTCGCGGCAGATGCGTGTCAATTCTTCCTGTACCCATTCAGGATTGGCGACTCCTTCGATCCGTAATTGATCGTTCACGCCAAAGATGATCGTACCGCCATTCGTATTAGCGAGTGCTACGACTCCCTGCGTGATCCGTTCAGAGTTCGATAGTCGAACCTTAAGCTCAAGATATGTATCTTCGCCGCCTCTGATGAGACGCAGCAGTTCGGTCTTTGAAGTGAGTTGCGCAGGCTGAGTGAGAAGGTATTCTTCGTGAGAACGGTCGGCCGAAGATTCGAAACGCTGACTGTGTCTAAATCGTCGTCTGGCCATATTGTTCGGCGAGTATTTTTTGTCAAGACGAGTCGCCGTTTGCACCCTCCCGAATGTCCTCCATAGGACATTACTGGAATCTCAAGGACCGAGGGTCTTGACCTGATTGAAACACGAAGGAAGACCAATGTAAATATCCCACCACACTTCCTGGTGACGTAGCTACGCACGGCCACAAGATATTAGCCCTCTGCGAGGTGGCGGGCGCGAAAATTGACATTAGCAGCCCATTGCACTATCAACTTATTACAGGCCTGAAGCACAATTGTGGAATCTGAACGCGTCATAGCCTATGTTGGCATCGGCTCAAATCTCGGCGATCGCGCGGGCAATCTGTTGTATGCCGTGCGCGGCCTGATCGAGGCCAGCTTTCTCGTGACCAAGCTCTCGCCTGTTTATGAGACTGAACCGCTCGGCATCGAGACTGAACTGCCATTCCTTAATATGGTAGCTGAGATCCGAAGTGAGGCAGTAACGCCCTCGCAGATGATGGCCCGACTGCTGCGTATCGAATATCTACTGGGCCGAACTGAAAAGTCTCTGAAAAAGCCGCGGACGATAGATCTGGACCTGCTGTTCTTCGGCAACGTCCACACCGATTCGCCATTCCTAACCGTCCCGCATCCGCGATTGCACAAACGTAGGTTCGTGCTCGTGCCGATGAACGATATTGCTCCGCACTTTGTCCACCCGAAACTACGCAGAGAGATTCGAACCCTCCTGCACGATTGCCATGATACTTCGTCAGTTGCTCGATGGAATCCGATGGGCCTTGACGTAGATGCACGGGTGTAACAACACTTTGGACTTTTCCCGATAAGGTCTATTCTTATTAACAATTTATGGCGTATCTAAAGCCCGACAAGCCTGAGAAGGTTTTTGTCCCAGCCCTTCGCGAGGCGAAGGAGAAAGGCGAGAAACTCGTTTGCCTCACCGCTTACGATTACCCGACCGCTCGGATCGTCGATGAGGCCGGTGTAGACATAATTCTGGTTGGTGACAGCATGGGCAACGTCATCCATGGATACGGGAATACGATACCTGTAACTCTTGACGAGATCTGCTCTGCGACGAAAGCGGTGAAGCGCGGATCCAACCGTGCTTTGATCGTTTCGGATATGCCTTACGGGAGCTTTCATACGGGTGATAATGAGGCCGTCCGCAACGCTCTCCGGTTAATGAAAGACGGGGGAGCTGAGGCCGTGAAACTCGAAGGTGGACGCAACCGCGTCGGACTCGTCAAGCGGCTCGTGGACGAGGAGATTCCGGTCGTAGCTCACGTGGGACTTACGCCGCAATCGGTTCACAAGATGGGTGGCTATCGCGTTCAAGCTAAAACCGCTGATGCGGCTAAGACCTTGATTGAGGACGCTCATATGCTCGAGGAAGCTGGGGCGTTCTCGATCGTCCTCGAGCTGGTCCCGCGTGAAGTTGCTGAGATCGTAACCGCCGAATTGTCGATCTCCACGATCGGGATCGGCGCCGGCGCAGGTTGCGACATCCAGGTGTTAGTCCTCCACGATCTCATCGGGTTCACCTTTGGGCGCCAGCCCCGGTTCGTACGGCAGTACGCGAACGTCAGCGAAGTGATCACCAATGCGATCACTCAATGGATGGACGACGTGAAGACGGGTGATTATCCGAACGAGGCGGAATCGTACGGACTGCCTGGGGACGTCCATCTTTCCGAGGCGAAGACCGCGACTCGCAAAAACTGATGGAAATCATCAACCGCCGCCAACGAATGTTCTCGATCTCGCGCAAACTGCGGCGAGAGAACAAGAAAGTTGCGTTCGTTCCCACGATGGGTGCTCTGCACGCAGGGCATATTGCTCTTGTGAAGGAGGCTAGACAGTCGGCGGACGTCGTTATCGTTTCTATCTTTGTGAATCCGGTTCAATTCAACGACAAAGGCGATCTTCTCCGATATCCCAGAGACCTGACAAGCGACGCGGCGATGCTCGCTGAGTTCGATGTCGATTACATTTTTGCGCCCGAAGAATCCGAGATCTATCCTGAAGGCTTCTCGACCTATGTCTACGTTGAAGGCGTGAGCGAAGGTTTGGAAGGGGCATCGCGCCCCGGGCATTTTCGCGGGGTCGCCACAGTCGTCACTGTTCTCTTCAACACGGTACGCCCGGACCTCGCATTCTTCGGGGCGAAGGACGCGCAGCAGATCGCGGTGATCAAGCGAATGACGGCAGACCTCGGATTCGAGACGGAGATCGTCGTCGTGCCGACGATCCGCGAAGAGTCAGGACTTGCGATGTCCTCTCGCAATGAAAATCTCACGCCCGAGGAACGAGAGAAGGCTGCGGTCATATATAAAGGCTTGCGTGAGGCAAAGCTCGCATTCCGAGCCGGCACACGAAACGCGTCGGAACTCATCGGAATAGTGCAGAGAACGGTTGAGACCGAACCACTTGCCCGAATCGACTACATCGCAGCCGTAGATGCAGCAACCCTCGAACCTATTGAAAAGATTGAAGATAGAGAAGTAATCCTGTCGACCGCGGTCTATTTTGGCAAGATCCGGCTCATCGATAATGTCGTTCTTAACCGGGGGCAGTAGATGGCATATCTATTGCATCTAATCGCCGTGGACAGCCGTTTTGTTGGCGTCCACAAATGTATGAAAACCCTAACTAAGATTTTTGCGGCCTTCGCGATAACGTTCGCAGGCATCACTGCGTCGACTGCTCAAACTTCATTGCCGGCGCTCAGCGGCGGAGCAGTCGATGTGCAGGCTCAAAAGGGAAAGGTAGTTGTTCTGGCGGTTGGTGCGACATGGCTCCCCCTGTCGGGAAAGCAAGCCGAGTTCACTAACTCGCTCGCAAAGAAGTATTCCGGAAAGAACGTATCTATCTATTTCATCGCAACAGATTCGACCAATCCGCGATCGAAGAACTACGCGACTGACGATCAAGTACGCCAATGGTCAACAGCCAATCGCTTGACAGTAACCGTACTTAGAGATTCCGACGGGGCAAGCGTGATGCGCAAGTTTGCGGTTGATCAGTTACCGGCGTTCATCGTTCTCGATAAGAACGGAACACAGTCTGGCGACGCTTTCGGCGGTATCGATCCGAAATACGATGTGACCATTCCGATCGGTAAGAAGATAGATTCGCTCCTCTGATCGCGCGGCTAGCTTTTGTTCTGGAGCCGGGCAATTGTCCGACTCCTTTCATTTGTCTCAGCAACCAATCGGTAGACAAGACTGATGGGCAGGCCCACGACATTCCAGTAGTCGCCTTCTATACCATCGATGAACAATGCTGCCTGAGCTTGTACCGCGTATCCACCGGCCTTATCTAGCGGCTCGCCCATCTCCACAAGAAAATCGATCTCCGCGGCCGTCATTGGTGCGAACTTTACGCGTGTCGATTGGATGCCAATTTTCTGCGCACCATTTTGGCAGACCGCGACTCCGGTAAGTACCCCGTGCCAATTCCCCGCGAGCCTCTCGATCATTCGCCGTGCGTCGTCGAGATCGGCCGGTTTCCCGATGATCTCGCCGCCGATCACGACGGTTGTATCCGCCGCAAGCACAAGGCGATCTTGGTAAGACGAACTCACCGCTCTCGCCTTCTCAACCGCCAGCCGCTGGACGTAATCCTCCGGAGATTCCCCTTCGACAACCGATTCATCGACGTCGGGAATCGCCTTCTCAAAATCCCAGCCGACGGAATTTAATATCTCCGCACGCCTCGGACTTCCTGATGCGAGAACAAGCTTAGGCAGATCAACCGCCATTTTTACATCATTTACCATTTCGTTCTTTGTCGTTTATGATGATAGTGCATCGGCGGGTAACGACAGAAATGGACGCATTTATCAGGACATTGCCAGGTGTTTTCGAGGCTATCGAGGCCTCCGTTGAGGTGCGTGACGCTTTCGTCTTCGCAGCGTGGCGAAATGTCGCCGGTGAGCAGATCTTTACGAGGACAGTACCACTGTTGGTCGAGGGAAAATGCCTTGTTATAGCCGTAGCGGATAACACTTGGAAGCGCAACCTTGAGACGCTTGCGTCCCAGTTGCTCTTTAGATTAAACGTCGCGTTGGACAAGGCGATTATCGATTTCATCGAGTTTCGAGTATCAGGGAACGACTTTGTGCCGTCGGTTAGCAAGGTTGAGGAGATGGATGAGCGGCTGCCGGCGCCAGTGGAGATCGCCGTGTCGGCTCAGTCGATCCGCAATGAGGAACTTCGTTCGACGGTATTGAACGCTGCGGCAAACTGCCTTGCGAGGCAGAAGTAAGGATTATGGACGTAAGGAAGATAGCGAAACTAGCCCACTTGGAGATCACCGACGAAGAGGTTGCGATGTATACACCTCAGATGGCAAACATCGTCGCGTATGTCGAGCAGCTAAACGAGCTGGATACCGACAACGTCGAGCCAATGCTTGGGGGACTGACGGCCGAGGGTGAGACGACTGTCTCGATGCGCGAAGACCAACCACGGGGTTCATTTTCTCAGAGTGAGGCACTTAGCGAGGCACCATCTGGAGTTGCCGGACATTTTCAGGTCCCGAAGGTACTTTAAATGCTGTATCGCCGCCGCCGCAATATGTTGAAAACAATATTTGCCTCGATGTTTCTGGTGGTGTTCGGCTCGACAGCCTGTACGGTCCCGAATCTCGAATCACCAGCGTGCACCGAGTCAAAGAATGCCGTGCGCGAATTTTACTCATACCACTTCGGTAACGAAATGAAATTTTCCGACGAGGTGTTGAAGCATAGGGAGAAATTCCTGACGCCTGAATTCGCGAAGTCTGTTGCTGGATCAGCCGCAGGAACGGATCCATTCACAACTGGCTCAGAAGACATCCCTAAAGCTTTCCGAGTTGGCGACTGCCGCGAGCACTCGCCCGAGCGGACCGAATCTTCGGTATTGCTCTTCTGGCGGACTGACGAACGCACCGAGCAGCGGGAGATAAGGGTCGAGGCCATTGATAGAAACGACACATGGCTCGTCAATAAAGTATCGAGATAGATTTGAAATGATCATCGAAGAAATCGAACGCACACTAGATAACGCGGACCGGCTGAATCCACAGCTTAATAGCTTCCTTTCGATCGAGCGCGATTACGCTCTCTCGCGAATTGAGGAAGTGTCGAAACAGACCGAACCAAAGCCTCTACTCGGGACAGCGATCGCGGTCAAAGACAACATCTGCACTAAGGGAATGCGCACTTCGTGTGGGTCGCATATTCTTCACAATTACAAAGCTCACTACGACGCTACCGCAGTTAAGCGTCTCAATGACGCGGGAGCCGTAGTTGTTGGGAAAACCAATATGGACGAGTTTGCGATGGGCTCGTCTAATGAAAGTTCTGCCTTTGGAGCTGCAAAGAATCCTTGGGATCTGGATCGCGTTCCCGGTGGTAGCTCGGGTGGATCCGCAGTGGCGGTGGCGTCTGGCGTGGTTCGCGTGTCGCTTGGATCGGAAACCGGCGGTTCAGTGCGGCAGCCGGCATCGCTTTGCGGAATCTTCGGTCTTAAGCCGACCTACGGGCGCATCTCACGATACGGTCTGGTCGCATTTGCATCATCTCTCGACAATATCGGCATCTTTGGTTTGACGTCTCTGGACGCGGCTCGAGTCTTGGCGGTTATTGCGGGGCGCGACGAGCTCGATTCGACATCCGCAGATGTTTCGGTTCCGGACTACGAAGATTCGATCAATGACGACATCAAGGGCAAGGCGATCGGGATTCCGCGTGAACTTTTCGGCGAGGGACTGGATGATGAGGTTCGCGACGCGGTCGAGAAGTCCATCGATAACTTTCGCTCGCTTGGAGCTGAGATAGTCGACGTCGAACTTCCCTACGCCAAATACGGGATTGCCGTTTACTACATCATAGCCACCGCCGAGGCATCCTCGAACCTTGCTCGGTTTGATGGGGTCCGATACGGATTCCGTGCTGAGGGGTCGCATAGCCTTCGCGAAATGTATATGAAAACCCGCGAAGAGGGATTCGGGCCTGAGGTGAAGCGACGGATCATGCTCGGAACCTACGTTTTATCAAGCGGATACTACGACGCCTACTATTCGAAGGCTCAGAAGGTTCGAGCCCTTGTTAAAGCTGATTATCAAAAGGCGTTTGCAACGTGCGATGCGATTCTGACGCCGACCTCCCCGTCCACGGCCTTCAAGATCGGCGAGCGATCCGACGACCCGCTAGCGATGTATCTGAGCGACATCTATACGGTAAGCGCGAATCTTGCGGGGGTTCCCGCCGTCAGCGTTCCGTGCGGACTATCATCTCAGGGCCTTCCGATCGGCACACAACTGATCGGCAATTTCTGGTCTGAAGGGACGCTCCTAAATCTGGCAAATGTTTACGAGAATCAGTTTCCACTTGGTGCCAAACCTTTCGTTTTCGCAGAGTGACGCTTAGTTTTTTTGAATCTTCGCCGGATAGAGGAGAGGCTTCCGGCCTGATCGTTTTCGGTGGGCATTACTGTATTCGCATTTGCGTGTATTCGAGGTTTCTGGCGATAACGCCAAAGTCGTTTGGTGGAAGTATATTCTGCCAACGGACAGAATCCATGAGTAGTTTCGCAGCTTCGGTGGCGGGTACTGGCCTGGAAAACAGATAACCTTGGCCGAATTCACAGCCGAGAATCCTTAGTTGGTGAAATTGGTGTATGCTCTCGATCCCTTCTGCGATCACGCTTAGATTCAGAGCCTTAGCAAGTGCGATCACTGTCCGCACAATTTCGCCATTTTCCGATCCATCTTCCATTGTCATTACGAACGATCGGTCAATCTTTAGTGTATCTATCGGAAATCGGTGCAGGTAGCTGAGGCTGGAGTAGCCGGTTCCGAAATCGTCAATGCTCAATTTAACTCCAAGATCGCGGATCTTGTTGAGCACCTTGATAGTACTTTCCGCATTTTCCATCACCGCGCTTTCGGTTATCTCGAGTTTAAGATTTTCCGGCTCGACCTTCGTTTCAAATAAGATCGTCCTAATCTCATCGACGATGCCCTTCTGGGCCAGGTGAATTGCTGAAAGATTGACGCTGACGATCAGGGAACGTTCGGCGACGCCATCTTCTTTCCATTTAGCGAGTTGTTCGCACGCCGATCTCAGGAGGATCTTGGTCATCGGAACGATCAACCCTGTAGTCTCGGCAACCTCGATGAATTCTCCAGGAGTGATCAGGCCTCGGCTCGGGTGGTTCCAGCGAACCAGGGCCTCGAATCCCATTAGACTTACGTCGTCAAGATTGACGAGCGGCTGGTAATAGAGCTCAAATTCGTCCCGCTCGACGGCGAGCCGAAGATCGGTCTCAAGCTCGAGTAGGGAGACTGCCCGGGCGTGCATTATCTGGTCGAAAACAACGTAACTTTTGTTGGTTTCCTTCGCGTAATACATCGCTATGTCGGCATCCCTAAGAAGCTCGCCGGCATTCGAGTATCGGGTACCACTGATTGCAATGCCAATGCTAACGCTCGTAAAGATCTGCCGGCCGTCCAACTCAAACACGGCTTCCATTTCTGCGGCTACTTGTTCGGCAAACACTTCGGCCGCTTGCGGGTGATCTAACTGATTCAGCAACACTGCGAATTCATCACCGCTGAACCTTCCGACGGTGCCGCGCTGACCTGTTAGCTTTGTGAGCCTTTCGCCAACATCGTGTATCAACCGGTCGCCAACCGAATGGCCGAGACTGTCGTTAACTGTTTTGAAACGGTTCAAGTCAAGGAATAGCAGTGCGAAAGGATCCGCTTGAGACTTGATCGCCGGCTCAAGCAGGTCGAGAAACATATTGCGGTTTGCTAAGCCGGTAAGAGCGTCGTGATAGGCCGCGTGCCGGAATCGTTCGCGGCTCTCGCGAAGCGCCTTGGCACTTCTTTCGAGTTCGCCAACGTAGTGCTGAAGTTCCTCGACGTGAGTTTCGGCTTGTTCGGCTCTGAAGCGTTCCGCAGTTTCAACCGAAGCTGCTTCGCGGCGGATGTCGCCGATGTAGGTAAGATGCTGACGCACGATCAGTCCAAGACATAGAAAACTCAGAAACGCCGAGATGCTCGATAGAACACGCTCGTCAAACTGCCAAAGAGATACGGCAAGAACCGCCGCTACGACACCGATCGGCAGCAGAAAGAAAATGTATAAGCCTGTGAGTTTTTCGCGAGTATTCACCGGAAGGTTACGACTAACGGAAAGGTAGAGTTCGACGTCGAGGCGGTCCCGATGTGGGTCGGGTGAATGATGGCCTAGTTAGAATAGCGTAAATCCGCGGCCGTTACCAGAAAAATATTTCTGCACCTTAAAAGGACCTCGGGACGCCTAAAAGTGGCGTCCCGAGCGATGTAAGGCAAGGATCGAGTCTTACTTGATGATTCCCACCTGGCTGAGAGCATAAGCGAACTCGAACGCAACTTCCTTGAGCCGGTCGTACCGGCCCGACGCCCCACCGTGGCCGGCACCCATATTCGTCTTAAGAAGGACAATATTATCGTCCTTCTTCACGTCACGGAGCTTAGCGACATACTTAGCTCCTTCCCAATACGGCACCTGACTGTCGTTCAGCGAGATCTCGACCAGCATATTCGGATACTTTTTCGGCCGGACGTTGTCGTATGGTGAATAGCTGTACATATAGTCCCACGCCTTTTTATCGTCGCGTGGATTGCCCCACTCTACCCATTCTTCGGTAGTGAGCGGAAGAGTTTCGTCGATCATCGTATTCATCACGTCGACGAATGGAACCTGAACAATCGAGGCCTTGAACAGCTCAGGAGCCTGATTCTGTACCGCACCCATTAACAATCCGCCGGCTGAGCCGCCCTCGATGACGAGTCGGTCCGCTGCGGTGTACTTGTTTTCGATGAGCCATTTAGCGGAATCTACGAAGTCGTTGAAGGTGTTCATCTTCTTGAACATTCGCCCATCCTGACGCCACTTCTCGCCGAGCTCGGAGCCGCCGCGGATGTGGGTTATAGCGTAGATCATCCCACGATCGACAAGCGAGAGCCTTGAGGCCGAGAAGTCCGGCGTCATCGAGTATCCATAGGACCCGTAAGCATAGAGTAGCATCGGCGATTTGCCGTCAAGCTTGGTCCCCTTCTTCCACATCACGGAAACCGGAACCTTAACGCCGTCACGAGCGGTGGCCCAAACGCGAGACGTTTCGTACTGGGTCTTGTCGTAACCACTTGGGATCTCCTGTTGCTTGAGCAGCGTGCTCTTACGTGTTTTGAGGTCGTAATCGTAAGTCGACTGCGGCGTGATCATCGACGAATATCCGTAGCGGACGGCCATCGTATCGTACTCCGGATTGAACCCGAGGCTCATCGTGTAAACGCTCTCCGGCGTTTCGATCCTAACAGGGGCACGCCGCGTTTTGCGGTCCAACACGCGAACGTATTCAAGTCCGTTCTCGAGCTCAGACACAACGGCATAATCCTTGAAGAAGTTAATGTCCTCGACCTTAACCGCGGGATTGTAAGGTATGAAATCAGTCCAGCTCTTCTCAGACGGATCGGCGGCCGGGGCCTTCATCACCTTGAAATTTTCGGCGTCCTTATTCGTCACAAAGTAGAATTCGCCGCTGTCGAAATCGGCCGAGTATTCGTGTCCCTCGCGTCGGGGGCTGATGAGTTTGAACTTGCCCGTCGGGTGATCGGCGGGCAAATACCAATACTCTCGCGAGGTCTTGGCGTAGGAACCGATAAAATACATCTTCTTATCGCGCGACCTGCTGATCCCGACACCGAAGATCGGATCCTTTTCGTCGAATATCAGCTCGTCGGCACCCGTGGTTCCAACCGTATGGCGAAAGATCTTGTCGGTGCGTTTCGATACTGGGTCTTCCTGGCCATAGATCAAATATTTACCGTCCAGCGACCACTCGACGCTGGTCACGCGTTCGAGCTTATCCGCCAGAATCTTGCCTGAGCGGAGGTCCTTGATCTGCAGCGTGTATTGTCGATAGCCGGTCGTATCCGTGGCATATGCCAACATATCGCCGTCGTCGCTGGGCTCAAAACTGGAGATAGCAAAGTAAGTAAAATCCTTCGCCATCGCGTTTTGATCCAGCAGGAGTTCGGCGTTCGCACCGTCCTGAGTCTTGCTGCGGAAGTAGGTCGGATACTGTTTACCTTCCTCGGTTCGGGTGAAGTACCAATGGCTGCCCAGCCGATAGGGCACGCTGATGTCGGTCTGCTTTATACGGCCTATCATCTCCTTGTAGAGCGAATCTACGAACACTTTGTGCTTGCCCATGTGAGATTCGGTATAGGCGTTCTCTTCCTCAAGGTATTTGAGTACCTCAGGGTCTTTCTTGTCGTTTCGGTCGCGGAGCCACGCATAATTATCTGTGATCTCATAGCCGTGGATCTTCAGAACCTTCGGGACCTTTTTAGCAACGGGTGGTTTCATATCGTCTTGCGCAATTACATTATTTCCGGCCAGCAGAACGCATGCCAGCACGGCTCCAAATATCGATCTTTTCATATCAGGTGGATACCTCACAGTTCGGGAATGTACAGAGAATGTTTCGTGAAGGAATACGCATCAGTTTAGCCGATTGTTTCGCGGATGACGAACGGTCGTTTTCGGCCGTCTGGTTGTGACCAACTTTAAAATTGAACTTGCGCGCAAGAAATAGGATCTTGGGGACTTGTTGCGCAATTGAGAATCGGCGAAACGCAATGTGGCACGGGCCACAATCAGTGAATAGTGAACAGTGAAAAATGAATAATGTGCCGATATTTACTGCACTATTCACTATTACCTATTCACTATTCACTAGAAATGTGGCACGTGCCACATTGTCATCGGGCGGTCTTGAACGAAGAATTGTCGCACGGTTTTTGGTCGCCAGTCGCGTCAGATCGAGCATTTTGAAACGCGCTTTTGGCGTCCAGTCGCGCGCGCTTTTTGGGTGTAAAAAGCGTGCAGATCGAGCGTTCGCAGCTCGATGGCCGACCAGCGCCGATGGCGACGGGGTGCTCCGACGCCGACAGTTGCTCCGATGGCTGCTCCGAGCGTGTCCGACGGCCGCTCCGACCGCCAATTCTCAAACGACGGCGGTCCGACGGCGAATCGTTGCAAATGCAAATGCGTCGCCGGAAATATCTTTCCCGCGACGCAAGGTCTAAAGATGCATAGATACGTGAATCAGCCGACTTCGGACCACGACCCGTTTGATGGATTTATGCGGTAAAGCTTGCCATCCGTTTCGATCGAGAAAAGGGATCCGCTGGCAGCGAAGAAGAATCTTGTCTTAGCGAATTCCGGTTTTCCAATTTCTCGCCAGTTTCCCGACGAAGGGTCCGTATGGTATAGGGTGCCGCCGCTTTCGACCGTATAGATCTTTCCGTCGAGGACAGCTCCTGCAATAGTGTTTTTCCAGTCACCGGCCTTGCCGACGCGGCTCCAAGACCCGTCCGCCGCATCGATCTTATAGAAGCTTCCGTCCTTCTCGATCGTGTATACAGTTCCGCCGGAGCTGTATAAATACTTCGTGTTCTGATAATCCGACTTGCCTATCTTCCGCCAGGCGCCTGTTTCCGGATTCGTTACGTACAGGGTTCCGCTCGTGTCGACGGTGTAGAGCCGGCCGCTGGCCATTGCGCCCGCGACGGTGCCCTTCCAGGCTCGCTCATCGCCGACCTGATTCCATGAACCATCGGAAGGATCCACGCTATAAAACGTTCCGTCCTTCTCGATCGTGTAAAGGCTCCGGTCACCTGCGAAAAGGAACCGCGTGTTCGCGAACTCCGCCTTCCCGATCTGCTTCCAGGTTCCGCTGCTCAGATCAGTGACGTAAAGTTCGCCGCTCTTCTCGACAGAGTAGAGTTTTCCGTCGAACGCTGCCGCCGCCATGGTGTTGGACCAGTCGCCCGCTGCCCTTGCTTGATCATTCGAAACAAGGAGCGTCAATACGACCAAAACTATCGAAAATAAAAGGGGGTTACGTAACTTCATTTTGTTTTTTGTATCTTCCGTGCAACCGTAGACCGTTGGCTGCGTCAATTGGGTCTGATGCGGGTAGCGCGGTACGCGAACCAGCATCGGCCCCGCCTACTATACTTTTGCCTGAAACATCGTCAAGTTCTGTTGGACGATATCAGCCAAAGTAGCGGGGCCTTTGGCCGTTACGACCGTGATGTCTAGCTGGTTATGCATTATATGGCCGGTCTGGCCGTTCTTGGACTCACTCATCAATGCGACAAAATACTTTTTCTGAATGGTCGCGTGTCCGTGGCCAAGTGCGACAGCGAAGCGGCCGATCGTCTCCGGGTAGTTGGCGATCTTACTTATCGGGCCCCAGATCTTGTCGACCGTCTTGATGCCGGTCTGCCCAAATTGCCCGAGGGTTGCTTGTCGCTGGTGCAGATAATTTAGCGTATCGAACTTCTGGGTAGTTCCTTCATACGTGCCCAAAGCGACATAGAAGTTTTTCGCGACGTTTTGCTCGCTTACCGCCTGGTCAAAAATTGTAAACGCCTGACCATTCCTGGCACCGAAAATCCTAGGGATCGCTCCCTTAGTGTCGTGCGTGTAAACGATTGTGCCCATCGTACTCGCCGCTAGATTCCAGCCGGTGAGGCCTTTCGGATGCCCCGTCGGGACTAAGAAACCTGGGTTTTTGTGTAGCTTGACGAGTGCCATATCAATATTTCTCCTTTCTGGTTACTGTTCCGCGATTACAAAAGCCGGCGTTTGGACTATACTTAGGTGAACGAAATTTACGCCCTTCCGTTAGCCGTACTGCTGGGAACCCGCGTTAACCGGGCGTATAAATTGTTCTGTCGTTCTGTTCACCCATTTACGCGACTTTTTAATGCAAACAGTCCAAAAATAATTTGGACATTTTTCGCTATCGCTTTGGCGTCTTTGCCGAGTTATGCGGTCTAGTCGAATAACCCTGCTGCTTCAAGAGCTAAAGAGCGGAAACGCCGACGTGCTTGAGGAGCTGATGCCTATCGTTTACAGTGAGCTCCGCCGGCAGGCGGCGGCTCTTCTGAGGCGCGAGAATCCGGGCCATACGCTTCAAACATCCGACCTGATCCACGAGACGTATCTGAAACTGATCGACCAGCGGAAGACTGACTGGGCCGGGCGGAATCATTTTTTTGCCGTGTCCGCGACGCTGATGCGGCGGATATTGGTCGATCACGCACGAAAGCGGCGTCGTGCACGGCACGGCGGAGGCCTGGCAAAAACCTCGCTTGAAGATGTGACGCTGGTGAGCGATCAAGGCAGCAACGTCGACCTCATTGCACTGGACGATGCCCTCGACCGGCTGGCAAAGCTCGATCAGCAGCAGGCTCGGATCGTTGAATTGCGATACTTTAGCGGCCTAAGCCTAGAGGAGACGGCTGCCGCGATGGGCATCTCGCGCAGCTCGGTGGCGAGCAATTGGGCGATGGCGAGGGCCTGGCTTCATCGGGAGCTGAAGCGATGACTTCGGACTGGGAAAAGTCGAAAACTTTGTTCGCCGCCGCGATCGCACTCGGCGAAAGCGAGCGTGAGCGTTTTTTGCAAGAGAGATGTTCCGATAATCCTGAACTGCTTCGTGAATTAACCGAACTGCTAGCATCGTACGACGAGTCCGCCGAGTTTCTTGCAGAGGCAGCCATCGATCAGTTCCCCGACCTTGCCGCGCCCGAACGGCCGCTGCTTGAGGCCGGAAGACTGCTTGGTCAATACGAGATCGTGAAGCCATTGGGCCAGGGCGGAATGGGCGAAGTTTATCTTGCGAAAGATACCCGCCTTAACCGCAAGGTCGCCGTAAAACTTCTCCCTTCGTCTGCCTCGCAAAACATCAAGCGTTTCGAGCAGGAAGTTCAAACGCTCTCGTCGCTGAACCACCCGAACATTCTCACGATTCACGATTTCGGATCGGATGCCGACGAGCGGTTCATGGTGAGCGAGTTTGTCGACGGCGTGACGCTGAGCGATCGGCTAAAGAATTCGCCACTTTCAACGAGTGAAAGTCTTGAGATAGCGCTTCAAATGCTCGCAGCACTTTCCACCGCCCACGACGCCGGGATCATTCATCGCGACATCAAACCGGAGAACATAATGATCAGGCGTGACGGTCTGGTCAAGGTGCTGGATTTTGGTGTGGCAAAGCTCGCGGGAACCGTCGAACCGTCTGAGGCAAACCTTCCGAGAGTGCTCGACCCGATAAAAACAAACCCCGGGTCGCTGATCGGAAGCGTCGGGTATATGTCGCCGGAGCAGGCCGCCGGAGCCGAGATAGATGCCCGATCGGATCTCTTCAGTTTTGGCGTCGTTCTTTATGAGATGATCGTCGGCCGATCTCCATTCACCGGGGACGGGATCGCAGAACTGATCGAATCGACCAGACGCAAACCGATCGTGCCGTTAAGGGCCGTAAGATCCGAGGTTTCCGGCGAGATGGAAACCGTAGTGCATCGGTGTCTCGAAAAAGATCGTGAGAAGCGATTTCAGACGGCGAACGAGGTGGCCGAGGCGATCAGGAATATTCGTCGTGCGGGCGGTTCTAATTTATCCGCCGGGCATACGTTTGGGCGAGTGGGAAGCCAGACTGAGCGGGTGGGAAATGCAACATCGGAAACTCCGCTGAGCGGCGGCCCGACGTTGTCGCTGGAGCGGCCATTTCGATCGTGGGTCGTTCCGCCAGCACTGGCCACGATCTTGTTTCTATTCGTTACTGGCTTTGACGGACTTGTTCACTCTGGATCCAGCGAGGCGAGGATTCTAAGATCATCTTCCTCCACCGTCTCCAGCGAAGCTTACCAAAGCTATATTCGCGGACGATTCTTTTGGAATAAGCGCACCGGCGACGATCTCAAGCTGGCGATCGAAGAGTTTGAGCGGGCACTTCAGATCGAGCCTGACTATGCGCTCGCTTATGTAGGTTTGGCCGATTGCTACACGCTGCTGGAGCTCTATACCGGTGCGTCAGCGGCCGAGACGCTTCCGCGGGCCAAAGAGTACGCACTCAGGGCGATCGAACTTGACATCTCGTCATCGGAAGCCCACACATCGCTCGGCTACGTCTATTACACAATGTGGCAATGGGACGACGCGGAACGACATCTGAAGCGAGCAGTCGAATTGGACCCTAACAACCCAACCGCGCACCACCGCTACTACCTGCTCTTGAGAGAAACCGGAAGACTCGAAAAGGCGGCGGCGATCATCGCACGTGCCCGCGAACTTGACCCGCTTTCGCTTGTTATTAATCTTAGCTATGCTCGGTCGTTTCTTCTGCAGGGCGACGGTTCGAGGGCTGTTTCGCTTACGCAGGAACTGATACAGCTTTATCCCGATTATGCTCCGGGGCACACGACCATGGGCTCGGCATTGATTAGGCAGAAAAGGTATGCCGAAGCGCTAGCAGAAATGGCAAAGGCAGCGGCGATCGTACGAAATGGGCAGACATTGAGTTCGCTGGGCTTCGCCAAGGCTCTCACGGGTGACGTAGCGGGGGCCGAATCGGTGATTGCGGAGATGCGTCGAATGTTCGACCGCCGGCAGGTTCTGGGACGGGAGATCGCTCTCGTTTACGTCGGACTATCGAGATTCGAAGATGCGTTTACGTGGCTTGAAACCGATTTCAAAAACCACAGCACGGAGCTGCCGTCGATCGTCTCGATCCCGGACCTTGAACCTATCCGCAAAGACCCCCGTTTCGCTGACCTCGTCCATCGAATGGGCCTCCCCGGTAACTAGCAGACTTGGTGGGCGGAAGCTATTCTGATGACCTTCCCACGGGTGATGTAGATGGTCGTAAAGCCGGGGTCTTCGGATTCGGGGAACTCGTAGGTCCAGATGTCGGCACCGGTTTCGGGGTCGTCGGACTTGGTGAATTTGGTGCCGAGGCGGCGGCGGACGTTGTATTCGGTGTCGCCAACCTTGATGCCTGAGACGGAGTATTTTGCAGAGGTGACGGTAAACCCTTTTACTTCGAATGTCTTTTTATTCTTGCTGTCACCGTCCATAAAATAGAACGACGCTCCGTCAAATTCGACATTCTTTTCGCGGCCGCCGATGCACTCTTCGGGCGTCGCTTTGCCGTCTTTCGTGGGCTTGCCCAGCGCTTTTGTCACCTGCGCGAAGGTTGAGTCGAGACCGATGCCGTTGATCTTGAGCTGAGCCGGGTTTGTGGTTTGCCCAAATGCCCCCGCCGCCAGCACCAATCCGAGCGCTCCGATAGATATAATCCTCATGTATTGAATGACGATGCGGGCGGAGGTTTTTGCAGATATTTTTGATGCAAAGTCGCCAAGCCGCGACGACACAAAGGGACTTGTTCCCTTGCCGACAAAGCGATCGGAATTCCTATCCCCACAAAAACCTCACGTCACGGCTTTCCTGCATTGGCCTTCTCTAAGTCTGAAATATATTTGGCAAACTTATCCTTTAGACCGGGGAACACAGTTAGATCAGATCGTTCGCCGTCGTGCAAGGTTCAACATGAACCCTCTCTCTTGGTTGCTCAACTTGGGAAACCAAGTTGCTCACGATCAGCTCTATCCTTCTAATCGAGAAATTTCACTACAAATAGCCGAGGGTCGATCATCCTGACCGATGGGGCGCAAACTTTATTGAACGCTCGACAGGCCGGGCATAGAATTAAGAGTGCCCGCTTAAAATAAAGCATTCCATGCGGGCCCCACCCAATCCTTCGACACGGAGCAGCGCACACGCACCATGAGAACGAAATTTGTTCTGGCCTTCCTCGCCATTTTTACTATTTCCATTTCGGTTAACCCACAGGACGTCCACAACGTGACACTTAAGGTCGCGGTTGTGGATAAAGATCTGAACGTAAAGAGCGTGCCGAAGTTTCTATTGACTGTCGTCAAGAAAGACAATGCGTTCGCTGAGTGGAAGGTTGCGACCGGGTTTGAGGGCGTCGCCGGTATGACGCTGCCGGCGGGTGAGTATGTTGTGCGGTCTACGGAGGCTCTGCAGTTTGGCGGGAGCGAATATTCGTGGTCAGTGGATTTCAAGGTTTTGGGGGATGCATCGACGGTCGTGGAGTTGAGTAACGATAATGCGAAGATCTCGGCCGGTTCGAGATCTCCGCGAAGGCGTGTGAGCGAGGCGGCGGAATTATTCAAGACGCTGCGAAACGGCGTTGTGACGATCGAGGGAGAGCTGGCTTCGGGCTCGGGATTCGTGTTTGACGATCGCGGGCTCGTGCTGACGAATCATCACGTGATCGAAGATACCAACGACATCCGGGTGAGGTTCGACAAGAAGACCGCTGTGCGTGCAAGGCTGATCGCGAAAGACGTCGAGCGTGATCTCGCGGTGCTGCAGATAAATCTTTCGGCGTTTGCGGGCGGTCATGTGCTGCCGCTGGCGAAGACTGATGGCGCGGAGCCGGCAGTGATCGTCGGTGAGAATGTTTTTTCGATCGGCAGTCCGGCTCAGCAGGACAAGATATTGACGGCCGGAATTGTAAGCAAGATCGAACCGCGGTCGATAATCTCGGACATCTCATTCGGCAAAGGAAGTGCCGGCGGGCCGCTGTTCAATTCGATCGGCGAGGTGATCGGCATTACGACGTTTCGGGTTGAGGAGAGCGAAGGGTTTACGCGTGAGAAGTCGAAGGATTCGGACTTTGCAGGTATCATCCGGATCGAGGTTGCGGCGGATCTGATCAAGAAAGCTCGCGAGATAGTCGCGACCAAGGGCACGCCGTCTGCCGAGTTGATGCCGTACATTCCGGACGGGCTATTCCCTATTGAGACGATAAAGACTTCGTTAACGTCGTCGCAGTTTGCGGCGGGGCAATACATCTCGGACGTGAAGGACTATCAAGTGCGGTACATGACGCCGGTCTATAAGTTTTACATGATCGAGAAAGACCGCATCGAATCGCTGAAGATCAGGGCGAAGCGAAATAAGGATAAAGGAAAGCTCGACGCGGGCGAGATGTTTAAGGATCTGCGGGTGTGGAAGGAGTATGCCGGCGAACTGGCTCCGGCGGTAGATATTCTTGCTTTGCCTGAGACGACTGCGACGATGAAATCAATGGCGCTGAGCGCGATCACGAATATGACGGTCGGTTATTCGACGCCGCTCGATCATAAATACAAGGCCGACTTTTCGCAGATGAAGCTGCTGTGCGACGGGAAGGAAGTCACGCCCGTCCGCCGAACGAAGACCGAGATCGCTCGCGACCTGCAAAACTACTACAAGACCAAGAAGCGATTCACATACGCGGGAGTCTATACGTATCCCTACGAGGTCTTCGCGCCTGGACGATGCTCCGAGATGGTGGTTCACGTTTTCTCCGAAGAAGACATCGAAACCCCGATCGTAAGCGCCGTAACCGAGGCGATCAAGAATCGGATATGGAACGACTTCGCCGACTTCCGCTCGCAGGCTAAGTAAGCGTTTCGGAAACGCGGAGAATTTCCATTCCTTCGACGGCGTTTGTGCGGCAGGCGATGAGGGCTTTTTCCTTTTCGCCACTCTTGATCCAGACCTGGCAATCGATGCACTCGCCGTTCCAGCAGAGCTCGGCATCGGAGATCTTTTCGATGTCAAGATATTGGAGACAGCGAAGGATGGAGTTGTTTTCAGGGACGAGCTTTTTCTCGCCGAGCAGAGTGATCTCGAGAAGTCGTTCGTAGGGTTCCAGGATCTCGTCGAGCTGATGCATTTGTTAGGCTGCGGCTTTCTTTCGGAGTACAGATTTATTGTCCGACATAAATCGGATGAACGCATCTATTGCGGACGATCGGGATCCTTTGAGCGATGCCATCGAGACGGATCGCATTAGTTTGTGATCTTTGATGCGGAGCCGCGATAGTTCGCCGGCGGCCACCTCCTCTTTCACCGACCACCCGGGCATCAGGGCTATACCGAGTCCGCGTTCGATCATCAGTTTGATGAAATATGTGTCGTTCGATTCGAGCGCTTTCTCGGGAACCATTCGGGCTTCTTTGAAGAACGCGTCGGTCGCCCGCCGAATTGATGCACCGCGCTCGAAGAGAATCCAACGGTCGTCGCGAATGTCGTCGACAGTAACCGTTCGCTTCTTGGCCAGTGGATGCTTCTTTCCGACAACAAGCACGAGTTCATCTTCGAAAACGCGCGAGAACGCGAGGCCCGGTGAATATACTGCGAGCGATGCGAAACCGACGTCGATGGAACCGTCAAGGATGCCGTTGACTGTTTGGTCCGTGCTGGTAGTGGTGCGAAAGACAAGTTCGACCGACGGGTGCGAATCCATGAACTCTTCGAACAAAGGCGCGAAGAGATACACGAGTGCCTGTGTCGCGGCGGCTACGCGGACCGTGCCGACGAGAGCCTTTTCGCGGTGTGCGACGGCGAGCACCATATCTTCCGCGTCGGCGACGATCCGCTTGGCATGTTCATAGGCAAGCCGGCCGGCATCGGTCAATCGAACTCCGCGGCTGGCACGGATAAAAAGCGGCGTCCCCAACTCTTCCTCGAGCGCTTTGATCTGGTGGCTGACGGCGGATTGGGTCAAATTCAGCGCTTCCGAAGCCTTGGTGAAGTTCAACGTCTCTGCCGTTACGACCAAGGTTCTAAGCTGCCAGAGTTCCATCTTATTTATTGATAACACATACAGTCATTAATTTCATTCATATCACGGATGAAAAACTAGAATTGGTAAAGGGCATCGGCGGCTCTTTATACTGGTACTTGTCTGATGGATGCGAATGGTTGCTGCCATTACTGCAACAGAATGATCAGACAGAACACGAGGTGAAATGACATGGCTACTTACGACATGGATGCGACGGCGAGTTTTTCAGGTACGACTGATGTCGCCGCTCAGGGTTTGGTTGAGGCAATGACCGGTATCGTGTTGCCTAGAAATGAAGCGAAGTCAGTTTTGGAGAGGATACCCGATCATAAATGGCTTTTGAGCGAACAACTCGGTCGCGATGTCGGGCTGAAGGTCGCGGCGATGGACCTGGTTGAGAATTTCTATGGGCCCGGACCGAATAGCAGGTTCGGCATTTTCGCGAGCAAGGCTTGGAATGTAATGAAAGCAGCATTCGTCCGCTATGTTACGGCGAGAGGGAACGCGATGCCGCTCTAAATTTGAATAATAGATCTGAGAGGCGGCGGTCATTCTAACGGCCGCTTTTTATTGTTCGCAGGCGATGGGATAGTATAAGAATATGTCGATAGTGATGTACGTCAAACCGGGATGTCCCTACTGTCAGAAAGCCCGGGATCACTTTAATGCGAACGGGATCGGGTTTACCGAGTATGACGCGCAGAACGACAGGGTCAGACAGCGGGAAATGCTCGACTTTACGGGCGGCGATCTGACCGTACCCGCGATCGTTGAGGATGGCAGGTACAAGAGTTCCGGCTGGGGTGATCCGCCTCGCGGCTGAACGATCCATCCGGATTAGCCGGCAGTTCGCCGGCTCAAGTTAATTTAGGATTAGTGATTTGGGATTGCGGAATCTAAGGCATAGAATACATCTTTGTCTGGAGGATCGCGGCAACCTAGATTCGCGGTACGCAATCTCAAATCCGAAGTCGAAATGATCGGTTCGCAGATCAATCAATACAAGATACTCGAGAAGATCGGGTCGGGTGGGCAGGGAACCGTTTACAAGGCTCTCGATACTAAGCTCAACCGAACCGCAGTCGTCAAGGTACTTCCGCCTGAATTAACCGGAAAACACGCCAACTTTAAGCGATTCGAACGCGAAGCTCAGCTTTGCTCGCAGCTCGATCATCCGAACATCTGCACGATCTACGACTTCAACGATGAAAACGGGGTGTTCTTCATCGCAATGCAATGGATCGAGGGCAAGAACGTGCGCCAATTGGTGAACGGACGCGCCCTGGAGATAAGGAGTGCTCTTTCGATAGCGATCCAGGTGACGGATGCCCTCGCCTACGCCCATTCGAAGAACATCATCCACCGCGACATAAAGGCCGGCAACATAATGGTCAACGACAGCGGTCAGGCCAAGGTTCTCGATTTCGGATTGGCGAAGATGCTCGAAGATGAGCAGGTCGCAGCGGCCGGTAATGGCGGGCTCGACCGATCGGAGATCACCGAACTCGGAATTCCCTACGGGACCGCTACGTATGCGGCCCCGGAACAGGCTAAAGGTGAGCGTGCCGATGAGCGATCGGACATTTTCTCGACTGGCGTACTGCTATACGAAATGCTGACCGGCATTTGGGCGTTTCAAGGGAAGACTGTCGTCGACGTTCGGCATCAAGTTCTTTACGGAACTCCAAAGCCGCTTTCGGAAATGCGGAAAGATCCGGTCCCGCCGGAGCTGCAGGCGATAGTCGACAAGGCTCTGCAAAAGGAGCCTAAGAACCGATATCAGAAGATCTCCCAGATGCGGGACGATCTGCGAAACATCCTTGCCGCCTACTCCGGTGCTCAGTTAATGCCATCGGACACGTTCGCTCCGGCACATGCCGATGGGGGCGTCCTGAAGCGGGCGTTGAACTGGTTTACCGGGAAGTCGGTACCCGAAGCGTCGTCTTCAAAGAGCTGGCCATCAGTGTCAAACGCGCCGTCGCTTATACCTGATCTTAGCGTCACATCGACCGGAGCCGAGAAAAAGAGCGTTGCGATACTGCCATTCAAGAATCTGAGCGGTGATCCCGCGTCTAACTTCTACGAATTCGCCCTTGCAGATGCGGTGATCACGGAACTCGCACAACTGCGGTCGCTGGTGGTTCGCCCTAGTTCGGTGATCGCTAAGTACCAGGGCAGCGAGGTCGACCCGCGCGAAGCTGGACGCGAACAGCGTGTACACGCGGTATTGTCGGCTGGATTCCTTCGCGGCGAAGATCGGATACGCGTAACGGCTCAGTTGATCGATGTAGCGAGCGGAGACATTTTGTGGAGTGATCGGATCGACGCGGAAGGCGGAGACATTCTTTCGCTCCAGGACGGTATTGCTCAGCGGATCCTAGAAGGGCTTCGGCTCGAGCTTTCCGATAAGGAAGCTGAGAAACTCGGCCGGCGTGCGACCGAGAATCATGAGGCGTGGGAAGAATACCTGCGCGGCCGCGACAATTTTGGACGCTTTATCTTTCGGACACTGGCTGTCGAAGATTGTAACGCAGCGATCCAGAATTTCAAGAAAGCGATCGAACTCGATTCGCACTTCGCGCTTGCATACAGCGGGCTCGGAGCCTGTTATGCAAATCGCGTTTTCAAGGCGATGGGAACCGGAGAGGACTATACGCTCGCCGAGGCCGCGTTCAGCAAGGCGTTCTTCTACGATCCGAACGTCACCGAGGCCCGCGTCCTGATGGTGATGATCTATCTCGCTCGCGGGGAGAAGAAGAAGGCTCATTCAGAAGTGGACCTGCTTACGAAGCAGTTCCCGAATGATGCTCCGCTTTATTTTGTTAAGGGCGTCGTGCATAGACTCAGCGGCGAATACGATGAATCGCTAAAGGCTTTCGAGAAGCTGTCGCGGCTGGATCCCGCCGCTCGTGCAGTGTCTGCTTATAACAGCGCCAGAATCTTTATCTACAAGCGCGAGTATGACAAAGCGATGGAATACATCGAGCGCGGCGAAAAAGCCGAGCCGAACCATCCAATGCTGAAGATCTTCCGATCGGCCGTCTACTACTACCGGGGTGACGCAGATCTTGCGATCGGCCTGATGAAGACGATTCTGGAAGAACATCCTGCGATGGATGGAATACGACCGCTTTATGCCGTGTATCTTGCGGGATCGGGCAACCTGGATGAGGGACGTGAACAGCTTACCGAGGATGTACTTGCTGTCTCTCGGGCCGATCACGATTCTGCCTATTGGGTGACGTCGACTTACGCACTTCTTGGCGAGAAAGAGCTTGCATTGAAGTGGCTCGCTCGGGCGATAAAGCTCGGCAACGAGAACAAGCCGCACTTCCTGAAGGACAAGAGCCTCGATTCGCTACGCGACGATTCCCGATTCGACGAGCTGATGAGCAAGATCGGAATGGAAGGTTGATCGCCACAATAAGGCAGAAAAAAAGCGCAACAGGAGATATTCCATTTGCGCTTTTCTGTGCCTTTACGCCGCAAATTAATTAGACGGCAACGATCTCTTTCTGCTCCGCGACCATCTCTCGAACTCTGATCTTAAGGGCTTTCTCGAACTGCCGAGCTTCCCCGACACCTTCAAACGAGAGAGCTTGAAGATTTGATTCGATGCGTTTTCGATAGTCGGAAACGAGCGAGTCCGACACGCCAAGCATTTCCGCTACTTCGAGCTGGGTTCCGCCATCTGAGATCAAATAGCAGTGCCAAAGTACAGCAACCATTCGGTCGTATTGCTTTGCTTTTCCGCGAACCGATTTGCTAAGGCTCGTCAAGAACTTGCCTACTGATCCGGCTGCGATGCCCTCGGCTTCGACCCGCAGGAAGTCTTCCTCGGGGGTTTCGCGTATATCAGGGATCTCGTACGAAACGCGATCCTCATCATCGCTGTCGCCTGATCCTCCAACGGGTACGAGATGAATGTCCATGATCGGCAAACGCGACATCACGAACGAACGCAAGCTTCGCACATCGACGGGAGAATCGACTGCCTTGAAAACGCGGATTATCAACTTCTCTAGCTCAACGTTGCTGATAACGATCTGCGCGTCGCCGGTGCACCCGACCATTCGAGTATCGCGGTGAAGGAATGAAACGGCCTTTACACGCTCGTCCATCTCAGCCACATCGCGGCGAGACTTTTCATCGCGCCAGTCGGCCAGGCCGTAAAGCCGGTCGGCGAGGCGGCGATGGATCTCGGTGTTTCCAATGTTGTCGAATCGCTTAAATGTTAGGCTTGTCTGGATTATCGTCGAGATCCTGCGGGCAAGTCTGTACGATTCCGGGTATCGCTTCCTGAGCTCCGCCGTCAGCATATTCGTCAGCTCGATCTGGCTGATCTCGGCTTCGACCTCGGCATCGGTCATTCCGGTGTCGAGATAGTGCTGAAAACGTTCTTTACTTAGCAGAGCGACAAAAAGTTCCTGGGTGAGGTCCGTGTTAGCGTTGTACTTTCCTTCCTCGACTAGGAACCCGGCCCTTTTTGATGCCCGTACTAGCGGATGCGACGAAACTATCCGATGAAGCTCGATCCAGATCTGATTAACATCGGAGGCGCGAAGACTTTCGTTCCATTTACCGACCTTTATCTGTCGATTCGGCGGTTGCCGGGGGGTTCGCTCCTGCTGGTTGAGTGAAGTCATACTGAGGGGATTCTGAAGGATAGAGATTGGGGTCAAACTAACAGTACGCGGTCTGCTGAGCGTGACTTTCCATGGCCAAGATCGGCGATAAATGGAAGCCAGCGAAATACGTCTTTTTATTGGGTGTTAGGGTGTTTTCCGAGGACCTTTCGGTCGTTTGGGTAGGCAGTAACGTGAAGTTCGTCTTTGCCTACACACAGATACTAGCAACTCTTCCGGTTTTCGGCAAGATTTTTTTCAGGCAGGTCAAAGTGACCGGGAAGCTGATCAAAGATTGATACTAAAGGCCTTAGGGGGTGTCCATATAGACCGAAGTTGGATCAAAATGATGCGCGGGTTTTTGGAAGTTCAATTCCATTGCCGATTTACTAGAAAGTAAGCGTTAGAACGTGTTCCGAGGAGATGCAATATTCTTGCTGGTAGGCGTGTGTTCGATGCTATACTTCGGTTCAAATCAATAATTAAGATGGCGACGTTTCGAAAGCAGGAAGACTGCCCTCCGTCTCAGCAGTTGCTGGCGTATCAATTGGGCGATCTGGAATCATCGGCAAGCTGGCCGATCGGTCGACATCTTTCAGTGTGTGAATTTTGTACGTCTGAAGTGGCTTTTTACAAAAGGTATCCTGTTTCGCGGGAAGTTGATGAAAACTCTCAGTCAAAAATGCCGAAGCCGCTTTTTGACTTAGCCGAGGCCATCTTAAATCGAAAGCGAGGGGACGAGTCGATGGACGAGATGCTAAAACAGCTTGACGCCGCCGTTCACGACCGGCGTTGATCACGCTCCGCAGATATCGTCGATCGCTTCCCCGTACTTTTCATCTATCACAGAACGTTTAATTTTCAGGGTCGGGGTCATCTCTCCCTTATCGATCGAGAATTCCCGAGGAAGTAAATAGACACGCTTCACTCTCTCATAATCAGATAATTCCCGAGTAAGATTTATCGCGTCCCGCTGGACGCGCTTGATGAAGTGCGGGTTGTCGGAAAGTTCTTCGCGGGTGCCTTCGGTGGGAACTCCATCGGCCTGCATCGCCTCTTTGAGAGAATCCCAATCGGGAACGACAAGTGCTCCGACCTGCTTGCGACCCGATCCAACCACGACGGCCTGCGAAACCAGCGGGCTTTGTTTCAATAGACTTTCGACCTGGAGTGGAGCAACGTACTTTCCGTTCGAGAGTTTGAATAGGTCCTTGAGACGATCAGTCACGAAAAAATGACCGTCCGAATCTCTGTATCCCACGTCGCCTGTGCGGTAGTATCCTTTTGAATCTAAGGCCTTTAGGGTCTCATCCGGCTTGTTCAAATACCCTTGCATCACGTTCGGGCCTTTGATCAGGATCTCGTCCTGCGGGCCGATCTTCATCTCGATCCCATCGAACGGCGTTCCGATGGAGCCGACCTTGTTATCATCGGGCCGATTCGCGCAGGCGACGCAGGCTTCGGTCATTCCGTAGCCTTGCAGGATCGGGATCCCGGCCGCCCAAAAGGCGTACGACAGTTTTTTGGACAGCGGAGCACCGCCGGAAACAAAGAATCGCAGACTGCCGCCGACGCCGTCTCGCCATTTGGAGAAAACCAGCCTCGACGCGACGGCATGCTTAGCGGCCAACACGGGTGATACCGTGGTGTGCATGTCTTTGGCGGTCCAATATTGCTGGCCTACGTCGAGTGCCCAATTAAATAGTTTGGTCTTGTATCCACCTGCCGCTTTCCCTTTTTTTACGATCTTGTGATAAACCTGCTCGAACAGCCGCGGTACGGCGGTCATGATCGTCGGCTTAACTTCTTGCAAATAAAGGGCTATCTGATCGAACGCGGGGCAATAATGGATCGAGACACCGTTCGAAACCAGAACGTAGAAAACAGTCCGCTCAAATATATGTGAAAGCGGCAGGACGGCGAGCGACCGATCTGACGGCTTGATCGGTAGGCCGCCCGAGATCGCGGCGACGTTGGAAGTGAAGTTTTTGTGGGTCAGCATCACGCCTTTGGGCTCGCCGGTCGTGCCTGACGTATAGATGATGGTCGCTAGATCTTCGGCCTTTAGCTCGCCCAGAAGAGCCTCAAAATCAACGCTATCGCCAGCGTCGATTCCCTGCTGCTCGATCTCGGAAAGCGTCAGCGAGCGGGTATCCGATTCGGGTTTAGCATCGTCATCAAAGAAGATCAGCCGCTCGATACGTTCAACACTTTGAATAGCCGCTTCGGCGTGTTTGAGGAGTTTCTTACCCGACACGAAGAGCATCTTCGCGCCGGAATCTTCGAGGATATAGCGGATCTGCTCAACCGCCTGCGTAGTGTAAATAGGTACGTTTACAGCCTTTAGCGACAAAATGGCGAGATCTGTAAGCGACCATTCGGGGCGATTCTCCGAGATGATCGCGATGCGGTCCCCGGCCTTTACGCCGAGCTGCGACAGCCCGATAGCGATCCGCCGCACCTTTTCAATCACCTCTGTGCCGCTCAGATAGTGCCAAACCTCACCTACCTTGTACGCCAATGCGTCACGCTTATTGTTGCGTCTAAAGGACTCCAGGCAATAGTGCGGGAGCGTCTGCGGAAGTTTTTCGAAGCCGATGAGATTTTCAGCGATCATTCAGACAAATTATCGAGCTATTAGATATTCGAATATTTTCGCAGACGAATCGCCGTAAAGTCCAGTTGCACGAACAGGGAGGTTGAAACGCGGGTGCCGCATTGCGGGCGCTACGGCAGCAGCCATTTTGAAACGCGCTTTATGGCCCCAGTCGCGCGCCGCGGGCAATCGCCTAGGACGTTTCGGTAAAGCTCAGCTCTTTGAGATCTTCACTCGGTCGCGCGTCAGCTCGTGTCATAAGCTCCCCATCTAGTTCGCCTCGCATCGGCTTTAGTTCGATGATCTCGAAAATCGATCCGTCGATGACCTGCTCGTCCGGCTGAATTCGCGACCCGCACCGTTGTTGCCATCCTCGCTGCTCTTAGCGATAGAAAGATTTGGCGGCATCCCGCTACTGCAGGTGGTAACTGAGAGTTGCGGAAAAATGGCTTTCGATGCTAGATTTCCGTCCTACGAATGACGCACGCCACCAAGAAACCGGAGCCGCGGGACGTGTCACGCAGGGAAGCTCTCCTCTTCTGGATAAAACTAGGATTCATATCTTTTGGAGGTCCAGCAGGACAGATCGCGATAATGCACAGAGAGCTTGTGGATAAACGCCGCTGGCTTGGTGAAGAGCGATTCCTGCACGCCTTAAACTATTGCATGCTGCTTCCCGGCCCGGAAGCTCATCAACTTGCCATCTACATCGGTTGGCTGATGCACCGGGTGTGGGGCGGAATCGTCGCTGGAGTTTTCTTCGTTCTTCCGTCGATCTTCGTTCTTTTGGGGCTGTCATACGTCTACGCAGCCTACGGCCAGGTTCCTGCGATCGCGGGCGTCGTTGAAGGATTTAAACCCGTCGTCGTTGCAATAGTTGTCGAGGCCCTGGTGAAGATCGGCAAGCGCGCGTTAAAGCGTAAGGTCCATTACGCGATCGCGGGGCTGGCGTTCGTTGCGATATATGTCCTACAAAATCCGGACCGCCAGCACGATCATTTGACGAGTTTGCGAAAGAATTAAGAGTTGGAAGGAGCATTGCTGCAAGCAACGCAAGACACTGAACGGAAGCTGCGATTCTCTTCATTTCTATTTAGTTTTCTCCTGTATCTAGCAAGGATCGGTAAGATGCAAGGTGGGCGCCGACCTCCAATCAACTCAACTAAGCCTCCTCGGGAAAGGCAAACTTTTTGTTAAGTAACAATAAAAGATACTTATCTAATAGATTAATTGTCAATCGATTTTCGGGAAATAATTTCAAAATGAGAAATAAAAAACCGGACCCCTAGCGAGTCCGGCTTTATCCTTGCTTAAAAAGAAGTCGTTTACTACTGCTTCTTGTTTTTTGCTGCTTTCACTTCACGCTTTGCGTCCTTCTCGGCCGCTTTGGCTTGGTCCTCACCTAGTCCCAGGCTTTCAAGCGTTTCTCCGATGCTGTCACCGTTCTGCAGACCGGTCAGGATCGCAGCCGACGTGATATTCGGGTAGCGCGTTCCAAGGTTATCCGCGACGACATTTGCCGCAACGAACTGGCCCCAGTTCAGATCCGGGTTCGCTGCCAGAGCGGTTTCATAGCTCGCACGAAGAGCATCCGGCGTTGTGTCGAGCTTTTTCGCGAGTCCTGTATAGCGGCCGAGCTCTTCGCTTCCGCGTTGAGGTGCATTCTCACGATTCATTCTGGCTCGCTCAATACCGGCATCCGATCGCCCGTCCGAACGTGTCGACGCGTTTCCGAGCCCATCGTCAGACCGGCCGCCACTCCGCGTGCCTGCCGTTCCCAGACCCCGGTCAACACCGACACCTGACGGCTGTCCTACGCCTGACGGCTGCCCGGCGCCCGCTGGCCGGCCCCCGCCTGATCCGGCACCGGCCGGTCGGCCGCCTTGAGCAAACGCTCCGTCAGCCGCGAAAACCAGCATTCCCACGCTAAGCGCGGCAATCATTAGCTTATTCATCTTCATAACAAGTCCTCCATTCAATTTCGGGGGAATTTGGAGAGAGTTGGGCGTCTAGGTTCAGATGGCGGTGAGCTGTAATTAGTTTACCA
>JBDSLC010000026.1:0-39466 GCA_039916585.1 Pyrinomonadaceae bacterium
ATGTGGCACGTGCCACATTTTGGATCCGAGACGGTCAGAGATGATGCGGGATGCCGATGTTTACTGGATTCCGCAGGTCTAATTCCGCGTACGCGATCGGATGTGGCACGTGCCACATTGACTCGGCTCAGAATCTCAGTTGCCCACAAACGTCAAGATCTGCGCAAAGTGCCAATTTCACTTTTGGTCACGGCGAAGAATGAAAAAGGCCGCCTTTTTAGACGACCTCTCACGAAGGAACTCTAGGCGTGCAAGTCGCCGACATCCCAGTCAGCCAGCTTGGCACCCGCATGATACGCAGACTCAAGAAATTCCATTACCGCAGCGTGCGGGTCCGCCGAGTTCCGAGCATCCTCATACATCAGCAACGCGAGATGGGCTCCATTCGATTCGGCCCACTTGGCTGCGGACGGCGAAAGAGGCTCATCAGCTAGGCCCGCAGGTTCCGGAGCGGCGTACGCGTAAAACGCAGGTGCAGGAACTTTGTCATCGCCGAACCAAAATCCGAAGCTGATCACCTCATGAGAATACGCTTCGCGTTCGACCGTGCCAGCGCCTTCCCGAGGTGTGACTCGCTTGCCCGAGAATCGGGTCAATGCGAGATCGAAGCTGTGCCAGAACATATGCACGGGCGTTGATTTCCCGCAGAACCGCCCCCGAAATTCATTCAAAATATGATCGACGGTGACAAGAGTCCGATGAAACCGCTGAACGTATTCCTTGTCGTATGATTTGTTCTCCGTATCGTCGGGAAAGGGCGTGGTCGAGGGGGCCTCATATGGAATCGGCCGAATGTTGGGTTCTATGCCGAGTTTTGAGAGATTCAAGAATAAGCTTTTGTAGAAATCGGCTACCGTCAGTCCGTCGAATAGCGCGAAGTCTTCGTTCTTGCCGCTGCTCGTTCTGATCACGAGTTCGTGGCGGTGAAAGTCGAACTCGATCTCAAAGTTGCCACCGTCGTAGGGAATGGTGCGCGTCGACAGTCCTGCGGGCGTTACGTAGAGCGGAACGTGCCACCAATGATTCATTCGCGGATGCATGGCGAGCCGGATCTTTCCGACGATCTGACAATAAAGGTGCAGCGTGTTCTTGGTCGACCGCCACGCGTCGAGGGGAATGTCGGGGAAAGCATTCATAACTTAATTTCGTGCTAGCCACGCTGCGGCGTTTTCAACATATCGCTTGACGTCGTCGAGCCGTTCGGGAAAACGCTTGTATTCGTCTCCCGGCGGCTCTTCCAGAAACGGAGGGCAACCGAGTTCCGGGTTCCAGTTGTAATCGACCAAATGGTGAAAGCTCGATTCCGCGATCGCGCGCCCGCACAGGTTTCCGTGGGGATCGACCGAGTTCTCGAATGCCACGATAAGGTTGAACGGCCGGGCCGTCGTCTTACTTTTACCCATCGCGATCACACTTGCCTCTTCCACCTCGGGCGGTAACCCCACCGCGCCTTCGTGCGGATGCGACGGAAAATATTCGATCAAGCTTCCATCTGCACGGCGGAGCAACGCATGGTCCACCGCTTGGATTCGCTGAAAATCGCCGTTTGCTCCCGAATGATAGTTAGGCCAATCGATGTTGAGCGTGACGTTGTCGTCTCGCTGGCGGCGTGATTCGTCTGGGTCCTGCTGCTTCGAATGAAAATAATGGGCTGAACCGACACCGCCGAGAGTACAGAGGGACGAGCCCATGTCGTTGTGATCGCGGGTCGAGAGTATGCCGCCGCCTCGCTGGCGGAACCGCGTGATGCCCGCGCAGTCAGCCGGTGACAAACCGTCCCCCACGTCGAGAGCGAAAAGCCAAAGCTGGTCGAAGTCAGTTTCGTCGAGAGCACTGAGCACGAGATCGATCCCATGCTCGTCCTCTTCGCGGTTGCGAGTCGCGACGTCGTAGAGCGGATTCCCGCCCGCGTCCTTGATCGAACGGAGATGTTCGGTTAGCAGCGAAAATCTGCCGATATGCCAATCGTCTTCAGTGTTCGGAATTGTTGTTTGAAGAAGGATCTTTACCTGCTGGTTCATTTTGATCTAAGGGAGGCGTTCGAAAAACTGATCGTCGGGATAGCAATATCCCCAATCTTCGCCGGGTTCGAAGGACTTAACGATCGGGTGTTTAGTAGCGTGGTAATGCTTGGTGGCGTGGCGGTTCGGCGAGTTGTCGCAGCAGCCAACGTGGCCGCATATTTGGCAGAGACGAAGATGGACCCACTGTCCACCTATCTTCAAGCAATCCTCGCAACCGTCGGCGCTCGGCGTCACCTCGACGATCACTTTGACGTGTTCACAATATTCCATCTCTGAACAGAATTTTACGCTTGCTCAAGTTGTTTTTCAAAAGTTCGGTGGGGTCGCAAGTCAACTGTTAACGTTTCGCCCAGGCTGAGGAAAGAATTGACTTGCCCGACGGCGTCGCGTGATTCTCAAGGGTTCGATAGACCGACTCGCGGGTCATCTGGAATGCCCGATCGCTCTTCTGGAGACGCCGGAACCAGTTTCCCTCTTGGACGAATCCGTGCAGCTGAAAGACGACCAACTCCGCGTCGCACGATTTTCTGAGTTCACCTAGCCGGATCGCCAACTTCATTTCTCTCGTTAAAGCGTCGATCCATTCGCGCGTTAGCTTAACAACAAAGTCGCGTACCTTGCCGGGACGATCGTCCATTTCAGCGGAAACCGCATAGAAGAAACACCCGCCGCGGTTGCAAGTGGTTGCCACGCTGCCGATCCAGGCATTAAGGAGAGCTGCAAGGCGCGGAAGGCCATGTTCGAGCCGTTCCGCCGGGACAACTACCTCGGTAATAAAAGTGTCGCTGGCCGCTTTAAGCGTGGCAATTTGCAGGTCCTCTTTCGAACCAAAATGAGCAAACAGGCCACTCTTGCTCATTTGAAGCTCGGTAGCCAAACGCCCTATTGTCAAGCCGTTCAGCCCATCCGCGGAAGCAATATCTACGCTGGTTCGCAGAATTTCGTGGCGGGTCTTTTCGCCTCGACCGATAATATTTTGGTCGTTCAGCTTCATAAATTAGTACGAACGTTCGTAAAAATGAGTACGCCCGTACGATGCCGCGGGATCGAACTGAGTTGCACGAACGGGAACTGGGCGGTGCCGGAAAAACTTTTGAGGCAGGTCAGGGCAATTAGCAGGCATTCTCGGCGTGCTAAAATACCGAGATTATGATCGCGAAAGAAACGCTCGACTTCCTGAAGAAGCTCGAAAAGAACAACGATCGGGAGTGGTTCAACGCCAATAAAGACGCATTCGTGAAAGCGAATGATAATGTGATCGCGGTGACGGGCGAACTTATATCGCACATCGCAAAGTTCGATCCGACCATCGTGGGAATCGACCCAAAGTCGTGCGTATTTCGCATCTATCGCGATGTTCGATTCTCAAAGGATAAAAGCCCCTATAAAACCAACCTCGGAGCATTTGTCGCCCCCGGCGGGAAGAAGGCTATGCTTCCGGGGTATTATTTTCACGTTCAGCCGAAGATGTTCTTCTCGGCCGCCGGCAAGCATATGCCGGACAACACTGAGCTGCTGATGATCCGCAGCTACATAGCCCTCAACACGAAAGACTTCTTCAAAATCGTCGAAGCGAAGAAATTTCGCGACCGATTCGGCGGCTTTCACGACGGCGACAAACTCACTAAATCGCCCAAAGGCTTCGACCCCGATCACCCTGCGATCGAGTATCTCAAACTCAAATCATTCACCGTCGGCGAAGACTTTACAGAGAAAGATGTGCTGTCGAAGGATTTCCCAAAAATGCTTGCGGAAAGCTTCAAAGCCGCGTACCCCCGGATCGAATTTCTTCGATCTGCCTTGAGCTAGTGGGTCAATGGCATCTTGAATAGGATTCTCGCATCGCATCAACAATTGACGAATCGAGTTGGTTCGGATCCGTTAACACGAACATGTGTGAGATCCGCGGCATCGGGCCTGATAGCTTAGCTTTCCCGATCTTCTCATCGAATGCACGGTCTCCGAGGTCGACACCGATCCGGAGCTTTTTTGGCTTGATATTGATCGCTCCGAACTCTCGGTTGTCGAGGATGGAAACGTAGGTCTTCTTCGGCAGAACGCTTGAGTTGGGGAAGTGCTTTCCGACGAACTCAAGAAATGCCTCATAAAGCGGTTTCATATCCGCGGCCCTTGCGAACTGTGCGTCGAGCAAATTGTCCGTGCTTTGATAGACCGCCTTTCCTCCGTTTGCGTGGATGCCGGCGAGCAGCGACGCGTTCATATGACCGAAACCGTTCTCGCTCTTTAACCATGCGATCAACTCATTGCGCTTCTTGCTCGCGTGGCCGTCTATCGTGTTCATCCAGGCCGCAAGATCGACGCCTGTCGAGGTCTTCAGACAATCCATGAACTCCTTCTCAAATTCGCCGGATGTTTTCTGAGCCATGACTACCTCCAGATTCCTAGGATGAAGCCGGTCACCGCGAAATATACGGCAACGTATCCGCAATTGATCGCTATGTACCGGAAGGAACGCTGCTCGAACAATGCGATAATAATGAGCATCGTTACGACCCAAACGGCCGCGAGTAGTGCTGCACCGAGTCCCCATTGCCAGGTCGTTCCCGGCGTTCCGATGAAGAACGCGAGGTTGTAAGAGATGATCAACGCCAAGACAAATGTGAGAACGAATATTTTTAGAGGGTTGAACTTTGCCATCTGTTCATCCGAAATGCCCGCCTCACGTTGCCATGCCTTTTGAAAAAGCACCGGTGAGTACCAAAGGCCGCCGATCGCCAGACTGAGGAAAGCGCAGACAGAAACGGCAATGTGATTTATATAAAGGGTTTCCATAACGGCTAGAGATTAGCCGTCTTGGAATACGGAGTATTGGAAAAAATTTACCTAACCTACGGGGATGTAGTTCTGGTAGTTGGTGTGGATCCTTGAATATTGTTCGGGAGTGAAGCCGGAGAATTGCTTGAAATCGTGAATAAAATGGGCCTGATCGTAGAACCCGCATTCGCCAGCGATGGATCCCCAATCGATGACCGCGGCCGCATCGATCGTTCGTACGGCCTTCTGAAACCGCATTATTTTGAGATATGCCTTAGGCGTCACTCCGATCTGCTTGCGAAACATTTCAGTGAAGTGCTTCTGCGAATAGCCGATCCTTTCGTTCATTCGCCCGATGCTCAAAGCGTCGGGCCGCTCGATCATCTCGCCGACCGCGAAAGATACACAGGGATTCAAATCCAACTTTGATCGAAACTTGCGGACAAGAAATTCTTCGACCATCACAAACCGGAGATCCACATTTTTCTCGGCAAGCAATCGCTCGCGAAGATCTCCGAAATTGCTGCCCCAAACCAGATCCGCATCAACGACGCTGTCGCGGATCTCGTCCATCGGGAACGGAAAGAACGGAGCCGCCATTCCTTTCTTGAACGAAAGAACCATCATCGCCGCTCCGTTGCCGGACGGGATCGTGATGGGTTCAGTTCGCAACCCCGACGCCCATACGTGGTTGCAGGCTTGAATCTCCTTCAGGCTGTGATTGTCGTAGATATACTGTGGTGTGTCGTGAAAATCGATGAGGATCTCAGTGTCGCCATTCGGCAGGAACCGATCAACGGTGTGAGCCTGCTCGACGCGTTCGAAATAGATGAACACATCGATGAATTGGTTCAGCGGGAAAGCCGGAGCGTGGACTCGGAAGATCATCTTTTGCGCCAGAGAATCATACGCCCGATCTGCGGAACGCAACTATTTGAAATCGGCGTCTTCGAGGCCCTTGATCTTGTCCACACGACGGCCATGCCGGCCGCCTTCAAAGTTAGATTCGAAGAACGCTTTTACGACAGCGGCCGAGTCTGCTTCGCTGAGAAAACGAGCCGGAAGCGAGAGGATATTCGCGTCGTTGTGCTGCCTCGCAAGTGCAGCGATCTCGGGCGACCATGCGACTGCGGCGCGTACACCCTTGACCTTATTCGCGGCGATGGCCATGCCCGTACCTGACCCGCACACAAGCAAGCCTTGCTCGTATTTGCCGGAGGCCACACTCTCCGCAACCTTCTGAGCGTAGTCGGGATAATCGACGCTCTCCGTCGTCGTCGTGCCCATATCTTCGTACTGAATACCTAGTTCGTCGAGCGTCTTCTTGACCTTTTCTTTCTCTTCGAAACCCGCGTGATCCGCTCCAATAGCGATTTTCTTGACCATATTCAGCATCTTAGCGTGTGATGCTACAAATGCGCCAACGTCCGATTTCCATTGTTTGCCGCGGGATTAGACTCTATACTTGGAAAAGTAATTCTTTCCTGATGAAGAGGTTTTTCCAATCCGCATTTCTTATCGCCTCGCTGTTGGGGGCGGTGTCGTATGGTCAGGATTTTTTGCCGGAACTAGTCAAGCGTGTTAAGCCTTCATCCGTCTCGATCGAAACCTTCAACTCTCGTGGAGAGACCGTCTCTCGCGGCAGCGGGTTCTTTGTCGCGAACGACCGGATCATCACCAACCGCCACGTCATCGAGCGTTCGAATCGCGTTGTTATTACGCTGGTTGACGGAAAGAAATTTGTGGCTAAAGGCGTGCTTGCCGTTGATGGGGAGGGAGATCTGGCACTGCTTCAGGTCGATGTGCCCTCACACCTGGCACGGCCTCTTCCCATAGTCGCCCGTGTTCCGCAAGAAGGTGAATCGATCGTTGTAATTGGAAATCCGTTCGGGCTTGAGGGCAGTGTGTCTGACGGCATCGTTTCGGCGGTTCGCGAGATCTCGGGGTACGGAAAGATCATTCAGATCACGGCGCCGATCTCGCCGGGATCATCGGGTTCTCCAGTTGTGAATATGTACGGGCAGGTAGTGGGCGTTGCGACGCTTCAAGCCGCGGAAGGGCAGAGTCTGAACTTCGCCGTTCCCGCTGAACGGATCGCGCAGCTTAAGGTAAACGAACTGCAGACGATCGCCGCACTTTCCGCCGACACGCAGCGTAATAAACGAGCTAATGCCGAGCGATCGTATTCACAGGGCGTCGCGCAGCTTTCGCGTGACGATTACACTCGGGCCCTTCCGTTCTTTGAGCGGGCCGCTGAGCTTGATTCAAATTATGCCGAAGCTTGGTATCAGGCAGGCTTCACGTATGGAGCCCTTGGACGGCATCAGGATGCTCTCAAAGCATCAAAACAGGCGGCGAAACTCCGTCCGGACTGGCCCGAGACATTTATTAACATAGGCGCGTCGAGCTTCGCGCTCAGCGATTTCAAGGAAGCGGCCGAGGCTTATAAGACCGCCATCCGGCTCGATAGCGACAATCCTGAAACTCAATACTCCTACGGCCTGACGCTTAACAAACTGAACAAATCGGACGAAGAGATCCTTGCATATCGCCGAGCCATTGCGATCAAACCGGATCACGCGAACGCTCTCGAAAAGCTCGGCCAGGCTTACTTCAAGAAGAAGCGTTGGAACGAAGCGATCGCGACGTTCGATCAACTCCTCATCTACAAACCCGAATCGAAAAACTACAACTTCCTCGGCGAAAGTTATTTTGAAGTCGAGAAATTTGACGAAGCCCTCACCGCGTTCAACAACGCCGTCGGCTACGACGGTGATTTCGACCAGGCCCGCTACAACCTTGGGCGTACTTACGTAAAACTCAAGAATTCTGCAATGGCTCAGGTCCAGTACGAGATGCTTCGCAACTCCCGAAGCGACTGGGCGGATCGCCTTCTCGTTCTCATCAATCCATAAGCCTGTCTGACAAAATTCGGCATCGCTGACTTTATTTGTCAGTCGTGTCTGTGTATCGGACTGAGACAAACGGCTGAATTGACCGCTGTTTTTCGTCAGATTGACCGAATTTTGCTAAGAGCGGAAGGTATCTCGGTCTGACAAAGAGGGGCACGAAGATTGCCGTACAGATCGCGGATCTCTCGCGGGTATCTTACTACTGGCCCATCAAAAAGACTCGGCTTCCACGCTATGCAGTTGCAACAGACCCTCTCAGGACTCGTACCAAAGTTCCCGCTTGACCAGTTTTCGGACCAACCGGAACGCGAGAAGATCCTTGTCGTGGATGATTCAGCTGTCGTACGCCGGAGCCTTGTAAGGGCGTTGCGCGATGCGTATGAATGCTCGGAGGCCGGTACGGTCCTCGAAGCATTCGAACTGCTGCGCTCAAACGAATACGCGCTCGTAATTACGGACATCATCATGCCGGGCCTTTCCGGTACCGAACTCCTTCGAAAGGTGATCGAGGCTTACCCGCGAACGGCGGTCATCGTCGTTTCGGGTATCGACCGTCCTCAACGGGCCCTTGACGCTGTTCGGCTCGGTGCCTTCGATTACCTCATCAAACCCTTCGACAGCGACGTGCTCGCGCTCACCGTATCGCGTGCGCTCGAACACAGAAGTCTTCTGATCAACGCAAAGCGTTACAAGGCAGATCTTGAAGCGCGGAATGAGGAACTTATTCGGGGTAAGAAACAGCTTCAGCGACTGCAAGCCCAGATCGTACAGAATGAAAAGATGGCGTCGATCGGCCAGCTCGCGGCCGGCATCGCCCACGAACTCAACAATCCCGTCGGATTCCTTTACGGAAATCTCGATCTTCTTGGCACCTGCGTCAACGACCTTGCTCGAGTTGTCAGATTTTACGAGTATGTTGACCTTCCGTCAGAGATAGCTCAAGCGGCTGAGTCGTTCAAGGAGCAGATCGGATATGCAAGAACCGTTTCGGATCTTGACTCGATCATCGCGGATTGTCGCGAAGGTGCCGAGCGTGTCCGCGATATCGTTCAAAATCTCCGCACGTTCTCGCGCCTCGATGAGGCCGAACTGAAGCGGACCGACATCCACGAAGGGATCGACTCGACAATTCGGATATTGTCGAGATATTTCAGCGTGGGAACGATCGAACTTGTGCGAGATTTCGGCGAGCTTCCTGCTATCGAAGCATATTCGGCTAAGCTCAACCAAGTTTGGATGAACCTTCTGGTCAATGCGGCCCAGGCCTGCGGATCTAACCCGGGACGCGTGACCATCAGCACCCGAGCGACTGATGGCAAAGTTTGTGTAGCGATCACCGACACGGGATGTGGAATCGATCCAGCCGTTGCCGGACGAATATTTGATCCCTTCTTTACGACCAAATCCGTCGGCGATGGTACCGGGCTGGGACTTTCGATCTCGTTCGGCATCATCGAAGACCACGGCGGCACGATCAAGGTGAAAAGCGAACCAGGGGTAGGCACGACTTTCACGGTAGAACTGAAAACCAGCCTTCAAGAGAAGTCCGAGATCGAACAGTATCTGCCAAGCTCTCACACCAATTTCGAGGTACAGAATGCATTCGCCATATAAAATTCTCTGCGTTGACGACGAAGGCGCCAATCTTCGTCTTCTGGAAAGATTGTTTCGCGATTCTTACGAAGTATTTACAGCCACAGGCAGTTCCGAGGCCCTGGAAGTTCTCGAGCTACACGATATCGCGGTGATCATTTCCGACCAGCGTATGCCCGGGATGACCGGTATCGATTTCCTCAAACGTGCGGCCGAAATGAGACGTCAGACCGTGCGCATAATGCTAACCGGCTACACTGACGCCGGTACGCTGGTCGAGGCTATTAACTCGAGCGTCGTCTATAAGTACGTGACCAAACCCTGGATCAACGAAGATCTGGCGGCGACCGTGAAGCGTGCTCTTCAGCATTACGAGACAATGAAGGGCCAGCGACAACTTCAGCTCCAGAACGAACGCCTGCAGTCATCACTGAAGTCGACGCGTGATGCGTTCATCGAAGTTCTGATGCAGCGGCTTGAAGCAAAAGATCCAGCGGCTCGCGGCCATGCTGAACGCGTGCGCGACCTGGCTGCCGCGATCGGCGAAACAATGGGACTCGACCTTCCGGATACAGAGAAGCTTGCCCTGGCCGGCTATCTGCACGAAACGCCGCTTGGCGGTCTGGCCAACGAGCGAGCGGATAAGCACCACGACTTTAGCGACCGAGATTATCGATTTATCGAAAGCTGTTTTGAAGGCGGCCTCGAACTGTTCGAACGAGTCCGAGATCTGGACGAGGTTGCATCTGTGCTTCGATTCCAGTTCGAGCATTTCGATGGGTCGGGTCAACCTCGAGGATTTTCGCACGAACAGATCCCGCTCAATGCGCGGATACTTTCGGTTTCGAACGCGTTCGATTCGCTTACAACTCAGCGCGGCGGCGGTGCAACCATGTCAACTGCTGAGGCGCTTCAGGCGATCGCGTCCAAAGTCGGCCGCCATTTCGATCCTGATGTTGTAAAGGCCTTATGCAGACTCAAGCTCGGCAACCCGGAACGGACGGAGGAGATTTTCGAGCTTGATATGGACCTCGTGGCAGCCTAAAATTCGGAGTTCCGAATTTAGTTCAAGCCAGGGCCGTGAATTCCGGCTCTTTTTCTATTATTGGGAACCTCGCGCCTATTCAATGCGTACTCTCGGTCGGAGTTCAACAATATGAAATTCGACCTTGAGCGTTCTATCGAGGTGCTTTCGGCTACGCCGATGGCGGTTCGTGCCCTGCTTGCCGACCTCTCGGACGAGTGGACTGCCAGCAATGGCGATCGCGACAATTGGGAGCCGTACGACATCATCGGCCACTATATTTACGCGGAAGAAGCCAACTGGATACCGCGTGCGAAAGTGATCCTCGCCCAGGCGGACGACCGCACGTTCCCACCATTCGATAGGTATGGACAGTTCGAGAGATCCGACCAGGAACCGCTGGCAGTCCGGCTCGATGAATTTGGCCGGATACGTGCTGAGAACATTGAGATCCTGCGTTCGTGGGAATTGGTCGATGAAGAGCTTGAGCTCAAGGGTGTTCACCCGCAATTCGGTGAGGTCTCACTTCGGGAACTGATCGCAACCTGGGTCGTCCACGACCTGACCCACATTCGGCAACTCGCTACCGTAATGGCGAAACGCCACGACGAGGCCGTTGGGCCGTGGAAGGCGTACCTGTCGATCTTGAACTGAGATCACTTTCGATTTATCAAACTCGCCGAAAATCCGGCACCAAAACCGTTGTCGATGTTCACGACTGTTACGTTCGAGGCGCAGGAGTTGAGCATTCCCAGGAGAGCCGCGACGCCCCCGAACGAGGCTCCGTAGCCAACGCTTGTTGGGACGGCGATCACGGGGACACTGACCAAACCGCCGACGACTGATGGCAGAGCTCCTTCCATACCGGCCACGACAATTACAACCTTTGAATTCTGAAGCCGTTCGCGTTCGGCAAGGATCCGATGGACTCCGGCAACGCCTGCATCCCAGATCCGTTGAACTCGGTTGCCCATCGCTTCCGCGGTAAGCGCCGCTTCCTCCGCAACGGGAATATCACTCGTTCCGGCTGTGCAGATGGTTATGTCTCCGACTCCCAGATCGGTCGAGTCTCGCATCACGCGGATCACCTTCGCTGATTCGTGCCATTCAGCTTCGGTATAGATGTTCCGGATATCGCCGTAAACATCGGCGTTAGTTCGCGTGATCAGCACGTTTGGCGAGCGGGCGATAAGTTTCTCGAAGATCCCGCAGATCTGCTCCGGTGTTTTCCCCTGGCCGAAGACAACCTCGGGAAATCCCTGCCGTGAGGCCCGCCCGTGATCGACACGAGCATAGCCGATGTCCTCAAACGAAAGATTCTTAAGCTTGTGGATCGCTTCGTCGTCGCCGAGCCGGCCATCTCGCACGCCATTGATAATGTCTTGAATGTCTGCGGGGTTCATGGAACCGATAGAGTAGCAAATGCACAAGCCCACACGTAAGCAAGCATTCAACTCTGACGTATTCGCCCCTGTTTACGCGCGGCCTGTGCAGAGGAAAAGGGCGGGGATGTAGTTCCCCGCCTAAGTACTCAGAAGAAGATGAATGATTTGACCGATGAAAGAGTTGAACGATCGCTGATCTAAACGAAAAGGCCGACGTATTTATAGAGGGACGAGATCTTGAGCAGAACCGCCGCGAATGCGTCGCTGCCCGCCAGATCTATCGCTCTTTCGATCATGCATTCGATGATGTTCATTGCCTCGCACCTCCTTTCGAAATTCTTAAACCGTTTGACCTAGGCTGTTATTCCAGCCGAGGTCGCCCTTCAACCTAATAACGCGTCGAATCTGGGCGGATCGTATCGGCGAATCCTGAACTTTGTTTAGCTTTCGGCAAAATATAGAATCTAGAGGCCTTCAATATGGAACTCACCGTCGCAATTACCGGAGCTTCCGGAACGATCTACGCGCACCGAACGCTGCAGCTACTCGCCGCGAGCGGAGTTGTAGAGACCATCAACCTGATCATGTCGGGGACGGCTGCGACCGTCGCTCAGGTTGAGATGGGCGTGAATCTTAAGGACCCGACGCTCGTAAAGATCAACGATTGGCTTGGATTAAAAGCGGACTCGAAACTGGTCCGCTACTGGCGGCTCGACAATCTTGCGGCCAAGCCTTCATCGGGCTCAAACAAGCAAGCCGGAATGATAGTCGTTCCGTGTTCGATGGGAACGCTCGGTGCGATCGCGAGCGGCGCCGGCACGAACCTGATCCATCGGGCGGCCGATGTTTGTCTGAAAGAGGGCCGAAAGCTGCTGCTCGTGCCTCGCGAAACACCTTACAATGCCATCCATCTTGAGAATATGCTCAAGCTTTCACATGCCGGGGCTCGAATTTTACCCGCAAGTCCGGGCTTCTATCACCGTCCTACTTCAATAGGGGAACTGGTCGATCATCTGTGTTACAGGATTCTCGACCAGTTCGATATTCCCCATTCAAGTAAAACTAAATGGACGGGCGAAGAGGTCCCGGAGGAGTAGAATGAGAAGAATTGCGTTGAGCTTTCTGGTCGTGGCGATCACGTCGCTGTGCGTGATGAGTCAAGAGCGGTTCGTAAAGCCGGTAGATGAAGCGAGCCAAGATGCATCGTTTCTTGAGTTTCGGTCCAGGCTGATAGCCGCCGCGGAGCGAAAAGACCTGAAATACATTCAGAGCATCATGGACCCTAAGATCGAACTCAGCTTTGGCGGCGATGTTGGCCTCGCCGGCTTTAGACGAGTCTGGAAGAAACCGGCAGACTTCTGGCCTGAGTTTCTCGCGGTGCTCAAGAACGGCGGCCGGTTCGTCGGCGAGGGCAAAAACAAGATGAACTCGTTCTCGGCTCCATACCTTTTCGTCGATATGCCCGAAGATCTGGACGTATTCGAGTATTACGCCGTGTTCGGTAACAACGTCAATCTTCGTGAAAGACCGACGGCCGATTCGCCCGTAGTTGCGCAGCTTTCGTATAACGTCCTGAAGATCGACGAACCCGCGGCAGTAAAGCGGAAAACCGGGACAGGCAAGGACGATTGGGCGTACGACTGGCATAAGATCGAGACTCTTGGCGGGCAAAAGGGCTGGATGAAAGCCGAGTTCGTTCGGAGTTCGATAGATCTCCGGGCCGGCTTCGAAAAGAAGCGCGGCCGTTGGGTGATGACTTTCTTTCTCGCAGGAGATTAGTGGAGAAGCAGGCAAACGCTGATTCGGTGGAGAGATTCTCGAACCGCGTCAAAAATTACGTAAAGTACCGGCCGGACTATCCGTCGGAGCTGCTCGACGTGTTTCGTAGCGAGATGGGTTTGACGTCGGAGTCGGTGATCGCGGACGTAGGTTCGGGAACGGGGATCTCGACCCGACTATTCCTCGACAATGGAAACGTTGTTTACGGGATCGAGCCGAACGCGAAGATGCGGGAGGCGGCGGCAGAATTTCTCGCTTCATATCCCGGCTTCTATAGCGTCGATGGCACGTCGACCGCAACAAAGCTTTTCAACGCGTCGGTCGACATTGTGATCGCTGCTCAGGCATTTCATTGGTTCGATCCCGAACAGACACGAACCGAGTTCAAGCGGATCCTGAAGCCCCGAGGTTGGGTCGCGTTGATCTGGAACGAGCGGCAGCTGAACACGACTCCGTTTCTCATAGAATACGAGCGATTACTGCTCAAATACGCGAGCGATTACACGAAAGTCCGACACGACAACATCAACGGAGACACGCTCAAGGCCTTCTTCGATGGTGATTTTAAGACCGCAACCTTTGCGAATAAGCAGGTTCTGGATTTTGACGGTATTAAGGGTCGAGTGAGTTCTTCATCTTATATGCCCTCGGAGTCAGATAGCCGTTATCCGGCGATGGTCGAAGAACTGCAGACTTTGTTTGCTAAACACGCTGAAAGCGATAGAATAACTGTTTTCTACGACACTAACGTTTTCTATAAGCAGTACTAGATCTATGTCAGTAAAGGCTGAAACATCGAGCGAACCACGCACAATTTCCGTCGCCCATTCACCCGATTCGGATGACGCATTTATGTTTTACGGGCTTGCCACGAACAAGCTTGAAACCGAGGGGCTGAAGTTCGAGCACACGCTTAAGGATATCCAGTCGCTAAACGAAGACGCGAAAAATGGCGTCTTTGACGTCAGCGCGATCTCCTTTCACGCCTACGCTTACGTGGCCGATAAGTACGCCCTGCTCCCTCACGGTGCCAGCATCGGCGACAAATACGGGCCGATCCTTGTCTCGAAAGAACCTCGGAAGGCAGACGAGATCAGCGCGATGAAGATCGCCATTCCCGGCGAGCTCACGAGCGCCTTTCTTGCGCTTCGTATCTATAATAAAGACTTCCAGTACGAGGTCATCGAGTTCGACAAGATCATCGACGCGGTACTTGAAGGACGTGTGGACGCGGGCTTGCTGATCCATGAAGGCCAGCTTTTCTATAAGCAAATGGGACTCGACAAGGTTCTCGATCTCGGCGAGTGGTGGCACGAAAAGACCGGATTACCACTTCCGATGGGTGGAAACGTCATCCGTCGAGACCTGGGCGATGCCCTCATGAAGCAGGTTTCCAAGCATCTTCATCGCAGCATCCAGTATTCAATGGATAACCGCGAAGACGCGCTTGCATACGCAATGCAGTTTGCCCGCGATATGGCTCCGGAACTTGCGGACCGCTTTGTTGCTATGTGGGTAAACGACCTCACGCTCGATTACGGCGAACGCGGTAAAGAAGGCGTCCGACGCCTGCTGAGGGAGGGTTTTGAGGCCGGGCTTATTCCTCACGAAGTCGACATTCAGTTTGTCGACTAATTCCGAACAGAATTTGGCCACATAAAGATCGGACGTCCCAACAATTCGGGCGTCCGATCTTGCGTGAAAATGCGAACTATTGGCGGTGTAGGTGCATCTATATGTTGATGATCAGGAAAGTAACACTTGTTTTCGCAGCATTCCTACTCTCTGCCGCCGGCGTCCTCGCGCAAGGATCCACTATCACGCCCGGCAATCTTACGAAGGCGGAGATCGACTCGATGGTGGCCAAATTTACGGCGAATGAATCGTCGTTTCGCCAGGCATTGACCGATTACGTCTTCAATCGATACGCGACGATCAGCACGGTTGGCTTGGGCGGTCAGACCACCGGAGTTTATCGCCGTGATTCGTTCATGACGTTCACATCGGACGGAAAGCGGTTCGAGAAGATCACGTTCTCGCCGATGTCGACGCTTACCGAGATCTCGATCACGCCAGAAGATCTTGAGGATCTCGGCGGTGTCAACCCGTTCGCGCTCGAACCGCGAAATGTCTCGCAATACAATTTTCAATATCTTGGCAAAGAGAAGATAGACGATCTGAACCTCTATGTATTTGAGGTCGCGCCGAAAGTGATGCCCGATCCGAAATCCGGCATCCGCCTTTTCACTGGCCGCGTTTGGGTGGATGACGAGGATATGATGATCGTGAAGTCAAAAGGCAAGGCTGTGCCCGAGACAAAGAAGAACAAGTTTCCTGTCGTCGAAACTTGGCGCGAGAACGTTGACGGTAAATATTGGTTTCCCTCGTTTGCGTCGGCAGATGATCAGCTTGTTTTCGACAGCGGCCAGGTTGTGCGGATGCGGATGCGCGTGAAGTACGCTGACTACAAGATGGGCCGTACAGACGTGATCGTCGGAGATGCGGAAGATGTTTCCGACCAGCCACAGCCGTCGCCAAGTCCGACGCCAAAGAAACCTTAGCGACTCGAGAGGCCACCTTCCGTGGCCTCCTTACTTAGTGAGCCGGGACGCTCACCGATCCAGTCGGCATCGACGCCATAGAAACCTTAGCGACTCGAGAGGACACCTTCCGTGGCCTCCTCAATTAGTGAGCGGGGACGCTCACCGATCCAGTCGGCATCGACGCCATCTCCGTCGCGATCGCCTCGCGAGTTTCGAGCAGAATCTCCATTAACTCACGGCCTTCGGTGGAGATAGGCGGCATGAGCACCATGTCGATCGAACCGGAATGGAGCACGCCGGTCTCCTTTCCCATAAGCCGGTCAGTATTCTTGAAAGCGACCGGAATAATGTCCGCGCCGGTCTGCAGGGCGAGATGAAATGCTCCTTTTTTGAACGGAAGCAGCTCGCCTGGCATCGCGCGCGTGCCCTCGACAAATACTCCGAACGAGTATCCGTCTCTCATAACTTGCTGAGCTTTCTCCATAGACTTCCGCGCGCGTTCTGGATTCGACCGGTCGATCGCAATAATGTTCACGAAACCCATTCCCTGGCCCATCACCGGTACGGCGAGCAGTTCTTTCTTTGCAACCAGTCCGATACGGCGTCCCGCGTATCGGAAAAGCGCCGCAGTATCTAAATAAGACCGATGATTCGAGGCAAAGACGTAATTCTTTCCATCTTCGAGGTTCTCAAGCCCAGTAACGTTCACCCGCGTTCCGCAAGCCTTTAGCCAATACTTGGCACCCCACAGTGCGAGCGGGTAAAGCCATAGCCGGCGATTGATGATGTAAAGAAACAAGACGCCGGGAAGCCCGACCACGAGAAGCATCGATCCCGCCGCCAGCCAAGCCCACCAATACCAAAGTTTCCCGACTAGCCGTGATTTGTTATTCTGCTCGGACGGGAAAACGATCTTCTTGTTCTCACGAATTCCAAACGCAAGTTCACCTGCGAGACGTGCTGACGCCGAGATCTCTATTGTCGGTGATTCAGTCATGTGTCGTCTCGTAAGTTACACGATATGAAAAGGTTTTTCGAATCCTCCGCGTCTCTGCTTCTGTGCAGTCTTGTTCTTTTCGTTTCCTTTGCGACCGCCCAACCCTCTCCCCGAGCGGTGCTCGGATTCGTGCCGACGGACGACAAAACCATCGCCGATTGGGGACAGATCACGAACTATTTCGCTAAGTTAGACGCCGCTAGCCCTAAGGTATTGTTGAAGGAAATAGGGAAGACGACGCTCGGCAAACCGATGATCGTCGCATTCATTTCTTCGCCGGCTAACATCCGTGATCTCGAACGTTACCGAGCGATGAACGCCAAACTCGCCGATCCGCGGACGATCAAAGACGACGCCGAACTCAAGAGTATCCTGGCGAATGGAAAGTCGATCGTTTCGATATCCTGCTCGATCCACTCGACCGAAATCGTCGCTTCGCAGATGTCGATGAAGCTCGCTTATGAACTCGCCACTTCCACCGACGCGGAGACCAAGGAGATCCTCGACAACACGATCCTGCTTTTGATCCCATCATCGAATCCCGACGGCGTGCAGATCGTGGCCGATTGGTATCGGAAGACGCTCGGTACGAAGAGCGAAGGTACGTCGCCGCCGGAGCTTTATCATCACTACGCGGGACACGATAACAACCGAGACTGGTTCATGCTGAACCTTCAGGAGACGCGAAACATCACAAAACTCTTTTGGCAGGAGTGGTTCCCTGAGATCGTCTACGACGTTCATCAGCAAGGCGTAGTCGCGTCCAGATTTACTATACCGCCGTTCTACGATCCGCCGAATCCCCGGATATCGCCGTCGATCTTGAGGGAAGTGGGACTGGTTGGTTATAAAATGGCGGCGGACTTGCAGGCGAAAGGAATAGCCGGGGTCGCGTCGAACTCGGCATACGATACCTGGTGGCACGGCGGGTTCCGCTCGGCTCCCTATTACCACAATTCGATCGGCATCTTGACCGAGGCCGCAAGCGCCAATCTGATGTCGCCGGCGACAGTCACTTTCGACCAACTGAAACGCAGCCGGGGCAGCCGTGGCTTGCCGTCACTGATCGAGCCCGCGACAAATTTCCCCGATCCGTGGAAAGGCGGCGTCTGGCGACCGCGTGATATAGCCGAGATCGAGATGACGTCGAGCCGCGCGTTGCTTACGCTCGCGTCCAAATATCGTCAGCGTTATTTGAAGAACTTTCATGCTCTTGGGAGTGCTAACCTTAAACCAAATGCCGAAGTTCCGCAGGCCTATGTAGTTATGGCCGGTCAGCCCAACGCTGAAGCCGTCGCCCGCTTGATCGAGACCCTGACGTTTCAGGGCGTCGAGGTTTATAGGATGACGAACGAGCTTTGGGTAAAGCATTCGAAGACGGAGGATTTTCACGAAATTCCGCTCAACAGTTTTCTGGTATTCACCGATCAGCCGCAGAAAAATAATGTTCTAAGCCTATTCGAAAAGCAGGTCTATCCACATCGGGTGGATGCAAACGGCCAGCCGGACACGCCATACGACGTAGCCGGTTGGACGCTTCCGATGCAGATGGGCGTGGAGAATTACGAAGTCTGGGACATTCGCGATCTTGAGAAATTTCGCCCGACTCTCCGGAAGATCACTAACCAGAATCAGGTTCGTTCGCCGCTAAATCTTCCTGAATCTCCGACGCCATTTGCCAAGCATCCGAATCCATTAAAGACGAATCCCCGCATCGGGATGTACAAGCCGTTCACTTCTTCGATGGACGAAGGCTGGACGCGGCTTGTGTTCGACTATCATCAAATCCCATTCAAATCGATCTCGAATGAAGACTTTAGGCAGGGAAGGCTGGATTATGATGTCATTGTTCTCCCGGCCGATGGAGAGACGACGATACTTAACGGCTTCGGCGCGGATCGTTATCCTGCCGAATTTGCAGGCGGCATCGGTAACGCGGGCGTCGAGAATCTCAAAAAGTTCGTGGACAACGGCGGAAAGCTCGTCTGCCTCGACGATTCGTGTGAACTCGTCATCAACAAGTTTGGATTGCCCATGAAGAACGTCCTCAACGGCGTCGCGCGGAAAGATTTCTACAACCCCGGTTCCATCGTAAAGATCAAGGTCGACCGCTCAACCGCGATCGGGCGCAACGTTTTCGAAGAAACTCCGGCCTACTTTATTAACAGCTCCGCGTTCGAAGAAGTAAGAGTGATGCCTTCAGGCGTTTCCGGGTTAGACGTAGGCACGCCTAAAGGCTCCACTCTTACCGCGATCGCGAGATACGCGGAAAATGACGCCTTGCTTTCTGGATGGATGCTCGGCGAAAAGTTGATCAATGGCAAGATCGCGCTGGCGGAGGTCGGCTACGGCAACGGCAAAATCGTCCTCTTCGCCTTCCGACCGCAGCACCGCGGCCAAACGTATGCAACTTTTCCGCTGTTGTTCAACGCGCTGGAGAAATAGATAGCACCAAGGCCAGGATGCCGATAGAATGAGAGAGATGAAGTTTTTCTTTGCCGCGTATTTGATTGGCGTTGTCCTGACGGCAACTGCGAATTCAAATCCGACAGTGCCGTTTTACCTAGGCTCTGAACCGCTGATCCGCATCGGCCTCTCAACCAATTCCAGTTCGGTTGCGATAGCGACCGGCGATTCGTCGCTTGTGGCTTATTCGCCTGACGAGCAGTTGAGAATGCTCGGATCGAACCGTGTATCTGTAGCGGCGAGGGCGTATCGGCCGCCGCAAGTAGACGAGTTTCGATTTGAGGTGCAGGGCGTTCCGACCTCGGAAGAGGCGAATGATCTAGCGAAAGATATCCGCGAAGCGACTGACGAGACTGCCCTTGTTAGCATCGACACGCCGACGAATACGTGGAAGGTATGGGTTGGCAGCGTGTTCGATTCGGTCGAGGAAGCAGAGAGATTCAAGAATGCGATGGCGGAGAAGGGTTTTGACGATCTCATTCTCGTCAGCGAAAAGAAGACGGTCGTATCAGACGAGGCTCTCGCCCTCTCACAGCAGAATCGGACGGCGGGCAAGTCGCAGGTGCGCAGCTTGATCCAGCCGACTGGTGACACAAGTTCCGTGATCGGACCGCCGACCGTCGATCCCAACCTTCGCGAAGTCATCGTCAACGGCCCAGTCGAAACAGCGAAGTACACCTCCTTAAAGCCCGTTTCATTCGGATCGCTAAATGAGCGTGCGAATCCTGTGCGGCTGAATGGTAAAGCGTATCGCGGGAAGATCGAGGTCTTCGTTAACGCGAAAGGATCACTAACTGTTGTGAATGTCGTCCCGCTCGAAGAATACTTGCTCGGCGTCGTGCCCGCCGAACTGGGCCTACCGCATATCGAAGCCCAAAAAGCCCAGGCCATCGCGGCTCGCACATACGCAGTCGCGAACATCAATGGATACGGATCGCAGGGATTCGACATGGTTCCGACCGTCTGGTCGCAGGTTTACAAAGGCGTGTCGATCGAGACCGCTATGGGAACACGAGCAGTTCGCGAGACCGCAGGCCAGATCGCAACCTACAACGGCAAGCCGATCATGGCCTATTTCACCTCTACCTGCGGCGGGCGAACGGAGAATAGCGAAAACATCTTCGACCATGCTGAGCCGTATCTTCGTGGTGTCGAATGTTCGCTCGAAGGCCATCGACACTTTGATCCGTTCACGATCAAGACTGCCCGCACACCTGCAAGGCTCCGTGACGACGCCAATCTCGAACTCGTCCGACTGATATCGATGCTATCGGTCAACGGATTCTCTTTGACTGCAAATCCGGTTACAGACGATTGGCTCGAGGACGTTCCGACCGACGGCGAAATGTCGAACTGGCTGAATAACGTCGCGTCGAAATTCGGTAAGGTCTTCCCGAACGTCAATAGGGAAACCGCAAAGCCTATCGAACTCGCCCGCATCCTGTCCACGTTCATTTACACGCCGGGGGCGCCCGATACTTTGCTCAGCGACTCCGACGTGGATTATCAACTGGCTTTCGATGACGCGGCCGAGATCCCTAAAGAACGGCGTGCCGACATTGCGATGCTGATGCGCGACGGCTACTTTACGCTCCACGCAGACCTGACCCTCAGGCCGAACCGACCATTCTCGCGAGCCAAGGTGCTGCGGCTTGTCAAGCAGATCTACGACAAGAAGAAATGGATTCCGGCCCTCCAGTCAGGCACGACGAAGGCGACGATCGACGGGCGGTTAGTCCTCAGAAGCGGTAAGAGCGAACGGCAGGTCGCGATCCGGCCGGACGTGTTTCTCTTCCGTCAGTTCGGCGATCAAGTGTATCAGGTAAAGGAGGCGGCGCTCGTCGGTGGCGAGAATGTTCGATTCTTGACCGACGCGAGCGGTGCCGTTTGGTACCTGGAGATCGAACCGACGGATCAGCCAACCGTAGCCGAGAATATGTCGCCCTTCACCAACTGGACAGCGACCGTCGGAGCCGGAGCTCTTCAGTCGCGGCTGTCGCGATACGTCCGCGGCATCGGGACGCTCTACGACGTGAACATCAACCAGAAAGGGTATTCACGGCGCGCTACCGAGATAGAGATCATAGGCTCAAACGGCGTGAAGACTCTCAAAGGCGGGAAGATCCGATCAGCACTCCGGCTGAAGGAACAACTGTTCGTTATCAACAAACGCTACTCCGGCAACCAGGTTGCGAGCTACACGTTCACCGGTCGGGGTTGGGGTCACGGCGTCGGAATGTGCCAATATGGCGCCTACGGAATGGCCAGGATGGGTGTTAAGTACGCCGACATCGTTAAGCATTACTACACAGGCGTCGACGTAGTAAAGGCATACTGATACAAATTTGACGAAAACGGTTGACCGTACGATAAACATTGTTGTTTAATATGTTTAGCGTAGTTGCTACGTCCCGCCCGTCTCCACTGGCTTTCTCACGCTCCCCTATCAATGGTTCTCACTCGGCTGTTTAGAATTACGCTCTTTGCGTATCTCCTGCTCGCGTCGGCATCTGCTGCGGCGGGTCAATATAGCTTTGACACATGGACGACGGACAACGGCCTTCCGCAGAATGGCGTACGCCAAATCACGCAGACGCCTGACGGATATCTGTGGTTCACAACCTTTGACGGGCTCGTCCGATTCGACGGCGTTCGCTTTACGACGTTCAACAAAAGTAACACCAAAGGGATAATCAACAATCGCTTCACGGGCATCTTTGCCGACACCGACGGAACCGTCTTTGCGACGACGATGGAGGATGGCGTCCTCACAATGTATCGAAATGGCGAGTTTACATCGCTTACATCCGATCAGGTTCCCGGAAATTACATATCTCGCATCGAGCGATCCGGGGCGGGCCAACTTCGAATGCTCATAGAGGACGGTGACCGTAAGGGACGGAGTTGGTATAGCTTTTCGCGATCCAAATTCGAGTTCATCGAGAGAGATATCCAACCGACCGCTGATCTTACTTTCACGGGGCTTAAAGGATCAACGTGGGAGATCACAGCCAAGGGCGTTACAGAAAGCCGGAATGGCTTATCAGTCTTCACGCCCGCCGATCTCTCGAAGACAAACTTTCGTCGCAATGCTTTCGAAGACGCGAGCGGCAGTCTATGGCTGAGCGAAAACAAGGTCTTCAATTTTCACGACGGGAAGCTGCAAACGTTTAGCGACGCTGCGGGTCTTCCTCAAGATTCGCTGTATCACTCGTTCTGGCAAGAGGCCGATGGTAGTGTCTGGTTCTCGAGCGGCGGAGCGTCGAGCGCAAGCATCGGGCTTGTTGAGTACAAGAACGGACAGTTCAAGCTATGGGGCAAGGAACACGGCCTCGCTGCCGCTGCTATTCAGGACATCTTTCACGACCGCGAAGGAAACACATGGCTCGCCACCGTCAAAGGCCTGAGCCGTCGTCGAAAGAATGTGATCGAGTCGTATTCCATCAAAGACGGCCTCAGACATTCCGAGGTCTACCCGCTATACCGCGACAGCAAGAACACGATCTGGATAGGCACCTCACGCGGTCTCAGTGCCTACCGGAACGGGAAGTTTGAAGCGGTAGACCTTGAGGCTGTTCCAACCGGAAATCCAACCGACCTGATCTGGCGCAACGATCGAATGTCCGTCCAGGCCTTGTTCGAAGATCAGCAGGGAACAATGTGGGTTGGACTGAACGGCGGCATTTTTCTCGTGGCCGACGGCAAGGCAAAAATGCTGTTGAATGGCTCTCACGTTCATTCGATCAAGGACGACACCGATGGAAATATCTGGGCAGCTACCAACAAGGGACTGCTAAAGTTTCGCGACCGCAAGCTGATCGCTCAATATACAACCTCCGACGGATTGCCGAACGAGTTCATGACGACTATATTTCGTGACTCGAAGAACGCTATGTGGTTCGGCGGATTCGGCGGTCTCACGAAGCTTGAGAACGGAATCTTCGTTAACTACGCGAAAACTGACGGCCTTGCGGGAAATTACATCCGGGCGATCTACGAGGACAAAGAAGGGGTCATGTGGATCGGTACGTACGATGAAGGTTTGAGCCGCTTTAAGGATGGGAAATTCGTCAGCTATCACGAGGAAAACGGGCTTTACAGCAGCGGTGTATTCGCGATCGAAGAAGACGAGAAGGGCAATTTCTGGATCAGCTCGAACCGCGGAATCTATCGCGTCAAACGCGACGAGCTGAACGACTTCGCCGACGGAAAGATTGCGAAGATCAACAGCGTCGGCTACGGCAAGAGGGACGGCATGCTAACGAACGAATGCAACGGCGGCCGTCAGCCTGCAAGCCTTCGCGACGACCAGGGCAGATTTTGGTTTCCAACACAGGACGGTATATCGATCGTCGATCCGCGGCGTGAAGAAGCAAATCCTTTTCCGCCCACCGTGGCGATCGAAGAAGTAACGGTCGAGCGCGAACCGGTTACCGCGAACGGCAGCGTCGTCATCGAGCCGGGCAAACGCGACCTCGAGATCCACTACACCGGCATCAGCCTGATCAAATCGGATCAAGTGAAGTTTCAGTACAAGCTCGAAGGCCATGACAAGGATTGGGTCGACGCCGGTACACAGCGGACGGCGCATTATTCGTATCTTCCGCCGGGCGACTATAAGTTTCTAGTAAAGGCAGCAAACAGTGACGGAGTATGGGCGGAGCAGCCCGCGGTTCTCGGTGTCGAGCTGAAGCCTTTCTTTTATCAAACCTGGACGTTCTTGGCGCTCGCGATCGGCGCGATCGGACTCGTGCTCTTCGCCATCTGGCGTCTTAGCGTCTACCAACTTCGAGCCCGCGAACGAAAGCTCGCCCGCCTCGTCGAAGAGCGGACCGCAGAGCTCGCAAAGGCGAACGAAGACCTTCATCGGCTAGCCAATTCCGACGGTCTGACGAAGATAGGCAATCGCCGCCGATTCGAGAGCTTCCTCGCAGACGAATGGCACCGCGCGGTTCGCTTCCGCACAGAGATCTCGCTGGTGATGATCGACATCGATCATTTCAAACAGTTCAACGATACTTACGGCCACCAGGCCGGAGACGAATGTCTGCAAAAAGTGGCCGAAGCCTTCGCGGACGCTATCAAGCGCCCGACCGATCTCGTCGCTCGATTCGGCGGCGAAGAGTTTGCTCTTGTATTGGGCGGAACCGATTCGGAAGGAGCCGTGACCATCGCCCGCGAAGCATTGGCGAATCTCCGCGAACTCGAAATACAGCACGCGTCGTCACCGATCGGCGAATTCTTGACGGTAAGCCTTGGGGTGGCGACAGTCCTGCCCCGCATCGGTTCTACGGAGGCCGATCTGATCAAGGTTGCCGACGAGGCCCTGTATCTGGCAAAGAAAACCGGACGGGATCGGATGCAGATCTTCGACGAAATGACGCACGGCCCCATGAATGCGATCCGTGCGACGCACGAAATGTTCCATCGCCCGCAGGCTTAGGCTCGGTTCAAACTTGTTCGTGACCTCGCAACGTCAATCACATCCGTGGCGAAAGCTTTAACGGAGCGATTTTCTCCTCGGCCTTCATTGCGGATATAAGCAGTTTCTTCGTTGCACGTGTCGCTTTTGGGTCAGTCGAGCTTTCGATCAAGGCGTGACACTCCGCCAACAGTCCCGCGATCTCATCCCTGGAATAGTTTGCTCCGACCATCGTATCGTTGGCCCGCCCGATCAGAGGAAACTTCGCCATCGCCGCGTTGTAGCGTTCCATATAGACCGCGTTGTGTTCGTCGAGGTCTTCGATCTCGATACTTGCATAACGCGGAACGCCGATGCCGTCGAAGAAAAGCGCATCAATATCTTCGGGATGAATATCGAAGCCGACATGATTGCCGTCCACTTTCGGGACAAGTGAACCCTCGCCCTGCGGCTCCTGCAAAAATTCCTCTTCTAGCTTCGTTAGGTCGTCTTGCTGATCTGTGCTCATAGGCCGTTGATGATATTCGGTCTCGCATCTAATATCAATGCATAGAGATCGATATGCGTCTTGAGTTTAGGATTAACTGTGTCGTCATCATCCTGCTGGTCGTTCTGGCCGGTGCGATGAATGCCTTAGGGCAAGCAACCGCTGTCCAAAAGGCCGAACGCGGATCGCAGATCGCAAAGGCAGGATTCAAGAACGAGGACGAGATAGCAGCGAAATTCAACAACTGGAATGCGGATGAAGACGCGCGTGGCTGGCTCGCGGCGTTGAATTTTCGCCTCGGCGATGTTGTTAGCGTATCTGCGGGTAAACCTCACGGCGAGAAGGCGGACGTTGAGGTCGTGGTCAGGACGAAAGCAGGGACGGAAAAGAAGGAAGGCGTCTCGATCAAGCTCGTCTCAGGCCCTAACGGCTTCAACCAGATCGACAAACGCTGGCTACGGCAATACGTAAAGCTGTGGTCGATGCCGAAGGATGTTGAGGCAGCGTTGAAGCTATTTCTCGGTGAAATTCCACCGTCCGGGCTCGCGCGGGTCGCGAACCGAATGTTTCTAAACGAACTCGACCCTGCATGTCAGAAAGCAGTCGTCGATTTCTTTACCGCCAATAAAGAACGCATTATCTCCGATCTCATCGCCGGTGACGGTACGCACGCCGCGGGTTGGGTAATGGTTGCGTTCAAAGCAACGTCGAACACTCGCTGGACTCTCAAGAGTACCGTCGCGGCCGCAGCATTTTACTCCGAAGGCCCGGTCCTTATCACCCGTGCGGGGAATCTTAAGATCGGCCGCATCACGATGCAACGAAAAGGCGGCGACGGCGGCCGCGAAACTGCCAAAATGCTTCAATTCAAGATCAATCCTGTACAGCTGTTCGACTCAAAGTAACCCACTAACTGGCTGATGATTCAAGAGCGGATCGAGGCCTTTATCTGATCTGCAACACGTTTGAATTCTTCATCAGAAACTCCAACGACACCCTTCCGAGTTAGCTCGTTGCTTCCGCTGATCGGGACAAGATGCACGTGGCAATGATCTACGCCAAAGCCCTCAACCAGAACGCCGACCCGCTTCGAGCCCATCGCCGATCTTAACTGCACCGCCAGCTTTCTCGACAATGCCATAATCTCGTCATATTGTGTATCAGGCAGGTCAAAGAGATAGGGGTAATGCTGCTTCGGGATGATCAGAGTGTGGCCGGGGGCGATAGGCTTGTGATCGAGAAAAGCAAGGAAGCGCTTGTTTTCCCACAGTTTGAACGTTGACAGCGTTCCCGCCACGATCCTGCAGAAGGCACAATTCTCGACCGGCCTGGGGTCTTTGGATTGTGCAAGAGTCTGCGCAGAGGCGGCCAAACCGATACTTCCGCCAATCACGAACGACCGTCTGGAAAGCTTCGGCGACTCTGGTTCACTGCCCTTGTCTTTACGCATTCTTGATCTCAAATGAAATGCCTCAGCGATCCCAAACTGCCATATTCCTATTTTCGCGTCAGCTTAAAGGAATTCATGAATTTTGTGACATTCTTCAGGTCGGCATCGGCCGTCGTAAGAGCTATGATCTGGTAAGGCCTGTTCCCCCCGACCAAGATCCTAGAGGTTGCCAAGCGTTCGCTATCGACCTGGGCGGTGAACTCCAGTCCGGGATATCCGTCGACCGTAATGTCTTTCTCGGCCACTATCATGCCCTCATTCCAGCTCTTCATGAAGTTGTCGCGGTTAGCTTTGATCTCGCCTTTGATATCAAGCTTTACCGACGGTAGATAGGCCGCATAACCCGCTAGATAGACGGTATCGGCCGTCCTGACGATATAAAGGTAGGTCTTATAAGGACCAAGTGTGCCGTTGCCGGCTTCCTCGGTCAGCTTGGCAGTGCCGGGCATCATGATCTCGAATGAGCTAGCCTCTGGAGCCAGCTTGACCCATTCTTGAGCGTTTCCAACAGAAGCTGATCCAAAGATCAATACCGCAGCGGCGAGTAATAATAAGGAATTTCGCATATACGGTTAGCTCTTTTTCAACTCGGCGAGCGCGGCAAGGACTTCGGGGCTGTGTCCGCTGGGCTTGACCTTTGTAAAGACCTTTACGATCTTTCCTTTGCCATTAATGATGAACGTATTACGAGCCGACATCTTCGCTCCGTTATACTCCATCACCGAGCCGTACGCCGTCGAGACGCTCGCGTCCGTATCGGAAAGCAGTTTGAAGCTGAGTCCTTCCTTCGTGCAGAACTCTTTGTGCGATTCCGCGGTATCAACGCTGACACCGATGACCACTGCCTCTGCCGCTTCGTATTTGGCGAGGTCGCGTTCAAAGTTCTTCGCCTCAAGCGTGCAGCCCGATGTAAAATCCTTCGGATAAAAATAAAGCACCACGTACTTGCCCTTGTAGTCCTTCAGGCTGACCTGCTTGCCTTCGTTCGATGTCAGCTTGAACGTCGGAGCCGCAGCACCTTCAATCGGCACCGCTGTCTGAGCGCCCACGGCCGTCGACAGGACTAGTGCTAGAACGAGAACCGAACCGAATCCAATAAGTCTATTGATCATAATTGCCTCCGTAAGTAGCGATATCGATAAGGTATCACAGTCACTTCCCGGGCGTCGCTGACATGCGAAATACAAGCTTCCCGCCGCCGGATATCTCGTTAAAAGTGATATGCCGATTGAGGACTCGACCGTTTAGCTCGACGCCTGATACGTAGACGTTCTTCTCAGTCTGGTTTACGGCCTCAATGTTCAGCACCTTTCCGTTCTCCAACTTCAACGCAGCCGTCTTGATAACCGGACTTCCAATCGAGTATTCACCGGACCCCGGAGCAACCGGATAAAAGCCCAACGCAGTGAACAGGTACCACGCCGACATCTGCCCGCAGTCGTCGTTACCGCCCAAGCCATCGGGCGTCGGGCGATATTGGTTCTTCAAGATCATCCGCACGCGTTCCTGCGTCTTCCACGGGTCGTCGGTCCAGTTATAGAGGTACGCGGCATGGTGTGCGGGTTCATTACCGTGGACGTAATTTCCGATGATGCCTTCACGCGTGATGTCCTCCGTCTCAGCAAAAAATTCGTCAGGCAGATGCATCGTGAAAAGTTCATCCATGTGCTTCGTGAACTTGGCCTTGCCGCCCATTAATTCGATCATCGCCGACGGATTGTGCGGCACGTATAAACTGTAGTTCCACGCATTGCCTTCGATAAAACCTTGACCGTGCGTCGAGAGTGCATCGAACTTATCGCGGAATTTCCCGTCGCTCATCTTCGCCCGCATGAATCCTGTCGCCGGATCCCATTGATTCCGCCAATTTTCCGAGCGCTCCATAAACTCTGCGTGAAGATCATTCCGTCCCAGTTTCTTCGCCGCCTGGGCGATCGCCCAATCGTCGTATGCATACTCAAGCGTCTTCGAGACCGAGGACGAGTTCTTGTCTTCGGGCACATAGCCCATCGACATATACCATTCGAGCCCGTCGTAGTATTTCGTCCTCGCCGTCTGCGCCGAAGCTTCGAGAGCCTTCACTGCCTCAGGTCCAGCAAGGTTTCCCGTCACGATCGCATCCGCGATCACCGACACGCTGTGATACCCGATCATGCACCAATTCTCGTTCGCATAATGCGACCAAACCGGCAGCATTTTGTGCACGCTCTGATCGTAATGCGCCTGCATTGACCGCACCATATCGCGGTTCCGCGTCGGCTGGATGATATTCAAGAGGGGATGCAAAGCCCGGTATGTGTCCCACAGCGAAAAGGTCGTGTAGTTGACTGGAGCGGCAAGCGTCTCGCTTGCCTTCGACCGTCGCCGTGGCCTGGCGAACGAGACGCTCGCGGCTTCAGTCGTATGCACATTCTGATCGAGCCCCTTGTACCGCCCATCGACGTCCATATAAACCGTCGGCGAAAGGAATGCGTGGTAGAGCGCCGTGTAAAAATTCACCATCTCGCCGTTGTCGAGCGTAGTCACGGCGATCTTTGAAAGCTCTTTGTTCCACTCCGCTTGAGCCTCGCGTTTTACACGGTCGAAATACCAATCTGAAATTTCAGATCTCAAATTTGAAATTGCTCCGTCCGTCGATACGGGTGATAACGCAAACTTGATCTGCACCTTCTCTCCCGTCGCTACATCGAAATCGAAATAAGCGCGAATCTGCTTGCCGGCGGTTTCAGGGAAATTCTTCGTCTGATCGAACTTTCGCCAGAACCCTTGATAATCCTGCTTGCCGAAATTCTTGAAGCCATACGACTTGAACGGCTTCGAAAACTCCATCGCGAAATAGACAGTCCGCGTCCGAGCCCAGCCGTTCGTCTGCCGATATCCAACGATCCGCCGATCGCCTTCGACCCTAACGAAAGTCCAAACATTCTTGTCGTCGTAGTTGTAGATGCCATGCATCAGATCGAGGATGATGTGGGCGTCGCTCGACGCGGTCGGGAACGTATACTGATGCATGCCAACGCGGGTCGTCGCCGTCATCTCCGCTAGGATGTTGTCGTCATCTAGCTTGACCTTGTAGTAGCCGGCCTCAGCAATCTCGTTCGCATGTGAAAATCCCGACCGAAACCCGCTCGACGGGTCGCCCTTCGTTCCGGGCTCAAGCTGCAGCGGCCCGACCGTCGGCATGATCAGAAAATCGCCAAGGTCCGAATGTCCGGTGCCGCTGAAATGCGTGTGCGAAAATCCGACGATCTCTGTGTCGTCATATTGATAACCGGCGCAGTATTTGTAAGCGTCGGGGTTATACTTCCCGCCGATGTTGTGCGGTTGCTGGTCCGTGTCCGGCGAAAGCTGCACCGCTCCGAATGGCACCGTCGCCCCCGGAAACGTATGTCCCATCTTCTGTGTCCCGATCAGCGGGTTCACCCACCGCGCATAACCCGGCGCCGAAGTTTGAGCATTCATCGCCAGCCCGCAAGCGGCGATCAAAAATAAGGATCGAATTGTTTTCATCGATAGACGGAAGTAGAAGAATTTCACCGCCGATTATGGCAGTTTCAGTTGCCGGAGTGCAAAACTTACTTCACGCATCGAAAAACGCGATGCCAGGCGTACAGTTATGTCAGCGGCGTTTCGAACTTATCCGACGACAATGATGAATGGGGGAGCTTTGACCTCTCGACGCTATTCGGCGATTTGGGAATGTTTGGACTATTCGGCGGTTTACCGTTCAATCGAGTATAAGAGTAAGAATGCCGGTGAGTTCCAACCCCAACGAACGATCGATCTACGCCATCTCGGGCCCTACGGCATCGGGCAAGACCGCCTTTGGCGTGCGACTGGCACACGAGATAGGCGGCGAAGTGATCAATTTCGACTCGGTGCAAATCTATCAAGGAATTGAAATAGCCACCGCAAAGCCTTCTGATGCCGAGAAACAGGGCATTCCGCATCATCTCATCGGCTACGTCGACCCGAATATCAACTACACGGCAGCTGATTGGGCCGACGATGCTACGGCGAAGATCAGGGAGATCGAGTTGCGGGGTTCCGTGCCGATCCTTGTCGGAGGTACCGGCTTTTATCTTCGATCGCTCAGACAGCCGCTCTTCGAAAGCCCCAAGACCGATCAGGATCTTCGGAATAGATTCCAGCAAATTGCTGAGAAGAAAGGGTTTCCTCATCTATATGGAATGCTGAAACGCTTCGATCCCGAGGCCGCATCCAGACTTTTCGAAAACGATGGACCCAGAATAACAAGGGCTTTAGAGGTGAGGTTCCAAACCGGCAAACCATTCTCCCAATTGCAGCCAAACCGCGCCCAGCCGTTCGAATTCGCCTCAAGAATACGTCTTTTCGTCTTGGGTCCGCCCCGCGACGTTCTGTACGAGAAAATAAATCGCAGGACTGAAGAGCACTTCGCTCGAGGCCTCGTCCAGGAAGTGAAACAATTGCTCGCAGCCGGCGTAAATGAAACAGGTAAGGCACTTGGAGCCCATGCCTACCGCCGAGTGTGCGAGTACTTACGCGGTGAAAGGACGCTCGAATCGGCAGTCGAAAAATCGAAGCAGGACGTTCGAAACTATGCCAAACGCCAGCTAACTTGGTTCCGCCGCGAGGCCGACGCGATTTGGCTAAGTGGATTCGGTTCGGACGATAAAACTTTTGCGGAATTGCGAAAGAAATTGTACTAAACTGGTACATTTAAGAATTTCCTTGTTCGCCCGATGAAATTTGTCTATAATCGAAAGTTCATTGTAAATTCAAGCAAATAAAAGGGAAAGTGTTATGGAAAAAACGACGGCACAGAACATTCAAGATGCCTTTTTAAACTCGGCACGCCGGGAAAAAGTAACCGTCGTTATCCATCTTCTTCAGGGCGCTACTCTTACTGGACGTATCAAGAGTTTCGACAAATTCTCGGTAATGCTCGACGTCGGCGGTCAGGACGTACTCATCTTCAAACATTCCATCTCAACCATCGCCCAGGGAAAAAGGCCGGAATAGCTAGTTTTGGTGGGAAAATTCATCACTCTCGAGGGAATCGACGGCAGCGGAAAATCAACCCAACTCCGAATGCTGGCGGGATACCTGCGCCAGAAGGGGATCGACATCATAGCGACCCACGAGCCTGGCGGAACTCCGCTCGGCGGACGTCTTCGAAGCGCCTTTCTCGAGACGGAAGAAGTGGTCGCGCCAATATCCGAACTACTCTTGTTTGCCGCCGACCGAGCCCAACATGTCGAACTGCTGATCAAGCCTTCGCTTGAGCAGGGCCGCGTCGTTATATCCGATCGCTACGCCGACGCGACATTCGCATATCAAGGGGCCGGCCGCGGTTTCGAAGAGCGAGTCGTCAACGATGTCATTCACCTGGCTACCGGCGGCCTGAAACCACACCTGACGCTGTTCTTCGACATTTCCGTGGACACCGCGATTCGCCGAATGAATGAGCACAAGGGCGACGAACGAACTCAAAATCGGATGGATGGTGAGACGATTGAATTCTACGACCGAGTGCGGAAAGCCTATCTTGGAATCGCCGAACGCGAGCCCACCAGATTCAAAGTGCTCGACGCTAACGGTTCGATCGATGAGGTGCAGAAGATTGTGCTCGACATCGTTGATAGATTTTTGGAGTTGTAAGTCTCGATGTTCGAAAAGCTGATCGGAAACGACGATATAAAGGTGCTGCTGCAGAGGCTTGCGGCAAGTCAACGCGTGCCTCAATCGATGCTGTTGACCGGGCCCGAAGGCGTCGGTAAAAAACTGTTTGCCTTCGAACTTGCAAGGATTCTCATGTGTGTTGACGGTGGTTGCGTCCAATGCTCAGTTTGTTCGCGCATCGGCATCTTCGATATCCCCAAGGAAGAGAGGCCGGATGATTTTAAGAGGGTTTTTCTGAGCGGCCATCCGGATGTCGGGATGGTGGTTCCATACAAGCGCAACATACTAGTTGATGCGATCCGTGGACTTGAGACCGAAGCAAATTTTCGCCCGTTCGAGTCTGAGAAACGCATCTTCGTCATTGATGACGCGGACAAGATGAACGACAACGCCGCGAACGCCCTGCTAAAGACGCTCGAAGAGCCATCCTCGACAACATATCTGATACTCGTCACCTCGCGGCGCGACGCGCTCCTGCAGACGATCCGTTCGCGCTGCCAGAACATACGATTTGCGCCGGTCGCCGCGCCAGTGATCGAAAAACTTCTAGTATCGACTGGCAAATTCTCAGCATACGATGCTTCACTCACTGCTCGTGTTTCCGGCGGCAGCCCTGGAAAGGCCCTCGCATTAGATCTCCCATGGTTTCGGCAGACCCGGGATTCAATGGTCGAGGTGATACGCGCGGGCCTAACGTCCGGCAATTTATCCGCGCTTCTGCAGATAAGCGAGCAGATGAATGATGCCAAGAACAAAGATCGATATGAAGATACAATCGCGATCCTGGAAACTCTCGTTCGGGACGTTCTTGCTCTTTCAAAAGGAGTTGATCGAACCTTGATCACAAACGCCGACATTTCCGACAACCTCCTGAAATTCGGCTCGGAAGCCACCACCTCGAAGATCGAACGCTGGATAAACGAGATCGAGGAACTGCAGTTCAACTATCTCGTAAATATAAACCGCAAAGTCGCAACTGACGGATTGTTCGTGAAGATGGTGGGAGCGTGATCAAAGGGATATTATTGAGGAGTAATGAACGCTGAGCTTCCGATCCAGCAGCCGAGAATGAGCCCGCCGAGCGAGCGAGTGTATGCGGCCGGTGGTGCTGCGACAATGCTCGTTGGAGTGGCGGCGGTATGGTATTTCGAGCCGACATCATCTGGTTTATTCCCCGCCTGCCCACTCTATACACTGACCGGTTTTGCATGCCCGGGATGTGGAATGACTCGCGGTTTTCACGCATTGTTCCACGGCGATATTCTCACGGCCTTGGACTTCAACGCCTTGATCCCGCTTGTCGCGATCTTCTTTGGCTACTGGTTCCTTTCGCTGGTACTAACTGCGGTCCGCGGGCGCGGATTTGGTTTCGGGAAACTGAGCGCGGGGCTGGTTGGTACGACCTTTGTTTTGCTCCTGATCTTCGGAATTATCAGGAATATTCCGGTCTATCCCTTCACGATCCTTTTTCCCTAAGTGATCTGTACCAGGGGCTTATCGGCGGCGAGAGATTTAGCGGCAGAGCCTTCCTTCCTGAGGATCTCAACCTCTTTTACAAACTCTTCAACAATATCTTCACCCGATACGCGACGCATGGGCACCCCATCTTTGAAGATCATTCCGACGTTTCGGCCAAAAGTGATACCGAGTTGCGAATCATGAGCCTCGCCCGGGCCATTTACGGCGCACCCCATGATCGATAAGTGCAAAGGCTCTTCAACGTGGGCGAGTCGGCGTTCGACCTCGGTCACGATCTCAACGAAGTTGTCTATATCTAACCGGCCGCACGTTGGACATGCTACGACCGTCACACCGCGTTTGCGAAGTTCAAGTGACTTCAAAATTTCCCAGCCGACCCGAACTTCTTCATGGGGCTCGGCCGCCAACGAGACTCGGATCGTGTCGCCGATGCCTTCGTGCAGCAGGGTTCCCAAACCGATAGCGGATTTGATCGTCCCGCCAAATGGCGTTCCGGCCTCGGTCACGCCGAGGTGAAGCGGATAATCCACTTTCTCAGCCATCAGCCGATAGGCCGCTACCATGCGGTTAACGTCGCTCGCCTTCAATGAAATTACCGTGTTGCTGAACCCGAGGTCTTCCAAGATACGGACATGCCTCATTCCCGATTCGACCATCGCTTCGGGCGTTGCGGAACCATATTTCTTAAGCAGATCCTTCTCGAGCGAACCGCCGTTCACGCCGATCCGAATCGGGACGTTCTGAGCCTCCGCCGCTCGAACAACCTCGCGAACACGATCGATCGAACCGATGTTACCTGGATTGATCCGGAGTTTATCGATACCCGCGTCGAGGGCTTTTAGGGCGAGTTTATAGTGGAAATGGATGTCAGCGACGATCGGCACATTCGTCCGCTTCCGGATCTCATACATCGCTGCCGCAGCGTCATCGTCGGGCACGGCAATCCGGACGATCTCACAGCCCGCTTCGACCATTTGTTCGATTTGCCGAACTGTGGCATCCACGTCCGTAGTATCGGTCTTGGTCATCGACTGAACCGAAACCGGAGCCCCACCGCCGATCTGCATGTCGCGAATCTTTACCGCCCGCGAAACTCGTTTCATAAAAAATATTATTCAGAGTGCGAACTACAACTCGTCTGATCGCGGCGGACAGACCGCTGGTTACAAAGAACAAGCTGAAGCTTGAACTCTGAACTTAGAACAATCTCGAAATATCGAGGAATAAAGTAAACACCATCAGCAGCAGAATGATTCCAAGGCCCGCATACTGAATATATTCCCGAACCGCCATCGATAGCGTTGCTCCGAACCACGACAGCACTTTCTCAATTCCGAGCACCAAGATCTGCCCGCCGTCGAGCAGCGGGATCGGAAGCAAATTGAAAATGCCGAGGTTCAGGCTGATGACCGCCAGTATCGAAAATAGGCCGACAAATCCCGCTTCACGTACAACCTTGGAAATGATCTGAACGATTCCAACCGGGCCTGCCAGGCCGGCATCCCGCACAGATCGCTCACCGGAGAACATTTGCCCAAATACCCGTCCGGTCAACCGCAGGATTCGCATATTTGATTCGTACGCGAATGCCGCCGCACCACCCGCACCAACGGGGACTCGGGTCGTAAAGGTATCCGCCCCGAATCCGGCACCGATCATGTACGTGCCACTATCATTGGGTTTCGCCGTCGTGGTGAGCTCGACGCGTGCACCGTTTCTTTCGACGACAAAACGGCCCGGAGCGTCCTTATTCTCTCGGATCTGATTAGTAAGCTCCTGACTGTTCTTTACGGTCTGGCCATTGAACGCGATCACCTTGTCCCCGACCTGAAGTCCGGCCTGAGCAGCCGGGCTGTCCGGCAAGACCGTACCAGCGACGACAGGTTCGACACCCGCATCAGGCCGCATTCCAATGTTGCCGATCTTGTTGCCGTCAACTACCTGCTCGACAGGAGTGACGGTGAGCGGAATCTTATTTCCGCCGCGGTCGACTGTCATTTGGATCGCTCGTCCCGGCGAGATCAACGATTCGTCGCGAACCGCTTCCCACGTCGGGTTCGCGGCGCCGTTCAACGCTATGATCCGGTCTCCTGCCTGGATTCCAGCACTCTGAGCCGCACCGCCTTGGTCTGTAATTCCCACAATTGGAGCCGGCATAGACGGCACGCCATACATCAACGCTCCGATGAACGGGATCGACAACGCCAGAACGATATTCATGAACGGCCCACCGACCATTACCAGAAATTTCTGCCACCGTGGACGCAGCTCATAAAGTTCTTCGTCAGGGACCTTCTCGCCGTCCGATTCCCCGCCCTCGAGCGCCGCTGTGGCCTCATCGCCGTAAAGCTTGACGTAAGCACCGAGTGGGATCGCAGAGATCCGGTAATCCGTGTGGCCGAACTTAAAACCCCAAACTCGCGGCCCGAGACCAAAGAACGAGTAGGCTTCGACACGCATTCCTAGTAGCTTCGCGACGATAAAATGTCCAAACTCATGGATATTGATCGCGACACCTAGAACGAATATAACTGCTAAAATGACTAATAAAATATCGGGCATAACACAAATAAATACACAATATATCGCGTTTTGTTACAATTAGAACCGGTTCCTTCGATCCGAGTTGTAACTAAACTGCTCCGGCCGACCGTTCGATCTTCATTATAGCGCGAGTGCGAGCCCATTCGTCCGCGTTCAACACCGCATCCAACGAATCAGCAGGAATCGGCGTGTGTTCTTCCATAACTCCTTTGTTCAACGTAGCGATGTCTGCCAGACCGATCTTCCCACCGAGAAACGCTCCAACCGCGATCTCGTTAGCGGCGTTCAACACGGCAGGCATTGTTCCGCCCACTCGAAGGGCGTCGTAGGCGAGGTCTAGGCAAGGAAAGCGTTCACGATCGGGTTCTTCAAACGAGAGATCGCCAAGCCTGCCAAGATTCAATGCCTCTAGGCATCCGGCCTGACGATCGGGATACGTGAGAGCGTATTGGATCGGGTGCTTCATATCGGTGACACCGAGCTGAGCGATTACCGATCCATCGATCATCTCGACCATCGAATGAACGACTGACTGCGGATGAACGATCACCGAGATCTGGTCGGCGTCGAAGCCGAACAACCAATGGGCCTCGATCACCTCCAGCCCTTTGTTCATCAACGTTGCCGAGTCAATAGTGATCTTGTCACCCATCGACCAGTTTGGATGATTCAATGCCTGCTCGCGGGTCGCGGAGGCGATCTCGATCTTAGACTTCTCGCGGAAAGGGCCGCCCGACGCCGTCAGGATAAGCCGATTCACCTCAGATCTCTTTTCACCGCGGAGGCATTGGTGGATCGCGTTATGCTCGCTATCGACCGGCAGTATCTCTGCACCGCTTTTCACGGCGGCGGCGGTCATTAGCTCACCCGCCATCACCAGCGTTTCCTTGTTCGCGAGTGCTATTCGCTTGCCAGCTTCGATAGCACGAAGAGTCGGTATAAAGCCGACCGCTCCAACTGTCGCAGATACAACGATCTCCGCGTCTGAGTGGGTTGAAACAGCCACCAATCCATCGTTTCCACAAAGAATCGTAGGACCGGTTCCGCCAAGTAAACGACCTAACTTTTCGGCATTTTCCTCAGTGTCTACAGACACCAGTTCCGGCTCAAATTTCGCGACCTGAGATGCAAACTTTTCAATGTTTCTCCCCGCAGCCATAGCAACAACGCGAAAGCCGCCCACATGCTCGATGACTTTGAGGGTGTTGCAGCCGATTGAGCCGGTAGAACCGAGAATGGAAATTCCCTTCATAAAGGAGTGATTGCTTAGATTATCACAAAATACGATGTTTTCGGCACGGTGATTGCGAGATAGTCGGTACTCTCCAAAGCGATGTATGAAAACGATATGGTTCAGATACATTTAGTTTCGACGGTCGATCTTATGCGGATGCGAATTCGTTGAAAAGGCCGCCGAAATGGTAAGAGAAAGGAAAAGACCAAGGAGGCTAATTATGAAGAATGCGATAGTATTTTCGCTTATATTTTTAACGTTGGGAATCGTCGCCCCGGCGACCGCGGACGCTAAGACACCCGCAGCCCCGTCGGCGTCAGCCGGTGAGGTTCAAGTGTACGGACAGCGACGCGGTCGCAACTGGAATCGCGGACGTGTCCGAGTCGTTACGAGGACTCGCATCGTCTCACGCGGCGGCCTGCGATACCGTGAAACGTATAGGATCACGTATCTTCCGAATGGCCGAACCCGGACGCAAGTGATCAGCCGTGTGCGAGTGGGCGGCTATCGTCGATATTAAGACGACCTAGAAGGGGGTGGACGACGGCCTGGGATCTTCAGGCCGTCATTTTTGTTTCTCGGCAAATTCGATCGCGGTCTCGAGCCGATTGGATTTCTCGATTCCCGCCGCCTGTTGATCGGCCAAATGTTGGTTATATTCACCCGACTGGTTTCGCGGTACGCTCAGTGGTTTCCACTCCCTCGACTTTAGATGCTTGGCAAGAAACACGATCTGACCGACGTGGTAGCTGTAATGGGTAAGCTGCCGGTTGATCGCCTCGACGACCGTATGCGGTTCGCCGCGGATCTTTATGATCTTTGCGAAATCATCTTCCGTAAGTGGTTCGATACTCCCGAAAAGCGTCGCCCAACCGGTATCCCACACTTTCAACAGGCCTTCTCGCGTATCATCGATCGTCTCGAATTCCTGGTCGCGATCTCGGTCGGGCTTCTCGCCATCTGTCGTGAGAAAATCACGCCACCGCGAATGCAGATTTCCGGCTATATGTTTCACGATCACGGCGATTGAGTTCGATTCCCCATCGATGTTTGCGAAGAACTCTTCATCGCTAACCTGATCGATGGACCGGTCGGCGAGTTTCTTGTAGTTCCGAAACGATTGAACCGCGTCGGCGAGATAATCTTGGTAAAAATTGCTCATACGTGATACGAAACGCCAGCGGGCATCGCGTAGTCTATTTAGGACGACGGCAAACTAGATACAATTTTAATAAACTGCTTCGGCAAAGGACGTAGTAAACTTACGTCATAACATTTGCTCCCCGCTACCACACGCGGGCAGCACCGACCTGAGTTATCAATTTATCTACATAAAGGGCTGGCAACAGCATAACGATGGAGTCCCATATGAGGAATAGTACTAAAAAATTTACGTCTGCGGTTTTATCATTAGTGTTTGTAGCGTTCGCGGCCGGTATGACGGTTGCGCAATCAACTGCCGACGACTGGACCGGATTTTACGTCGGCGGCCATGCCGGCATCACCGTCGGTCGTACCGGCGTTAATACATCGACGGTCTTCAGCCCGAGTGGATACTTCGATCCGATGAGTCCGGCTGCAGTCAACGCTGCGGGATCTCAGACCATTGAATCCAATGGCTTCAACGGCGGCGGCCAAGCCGGATATAACAAGCAGTTCGGCCGCTTCGTAGTCGGTGCCGAGGCTGA
>JBDSLC010000027.1:0-17314 GCA_039916585.1 Pyrinomonadaceae bacterium
GCCGCCAGCTGCGAGAATATCGAGGTAATCGGCACCTTGGAGCTTGAGTTCGAATTCGTTGAGTCGATCTCCGGCATAGACGATGTGCGTGTGAGGATCGACAAAGCCCGGGCAGACGACTTTGGCCTCCGCATCGATCGAATGCTCACAAGTGTACGCCGCATTGATCTCGCGGTGAGTGCCAATAGCGACAAAGAGGCCTTCCTTGATCGCGATCGCACCGTTCTCGATAATCCCGACATCGCGCATTGCGGCGGCGCCGCGCTTGGGTTTGTCGCCCGAAGCGCATGTCACTAACTGGCCGATATTTGTGATCAAAAGGTCCGCGTTCATCGCAAAGGGTTCGATCTAAGTCGCAATCTTAACATACGAGCTTTCAATGATTTAGATCGACAGTCGCCGGAAGTTGATTTAATGCAAGATCAGATGTAATTTACGACGAACTCATTTTTCCAGGAGATAATTTTATGACTCATGCGCAGCCCATGGCCGATCCTCAACCGATCTGGCAAATAATGACGGGGTTTCAACATTCGGCCGCCTTCAAGACGGCGATCGAACTCGAACTTTTTACGAAGATCGCCGACGGCAACAATACGGTCGCGGACATTGCGAAGGCTTGCGGGGCATCTGAGAAGGGCATCCGCGTTCTGGCTGATGTCTTTACGGTTCACGGATTTCTAACGAAGCAAAACGATGAATACCAACTCTCTGAAATGTCGGCTACATTTCTCAACAAGAACGTACAGACATACCTCGGAAGCACCGTAGAGTTCATCATGTCCGAGGGCCAGAAGCGGGGTTTCGCAGATCTTACGAATGCGGTCCGGAGCGGCGGCTCCCAAATCGAGGGCGAAGCTTCGCTAGACCCCGAAAGTCCGATGTGGGTGACATTTGCGAAGGCGATGATGCCGATGATGGTCCCGGCTGCGATCGGTATCGCGAATAATCTGGGATATGAAAAAGATGCGAAGCTGAAGGTCCTGGATATCGCTGCTGGACACGGCATCTTCGGGATCATGATCGCGCAGCACTATCCGAACGCGGAGATCTATGCCGTTGATTGGGCGAACGTGCTTACAGTGGCTACGGAGAATGCGAATAGGATGGGCGTGGGCGATCGCCATCACCTTATCCCGGGAAGCGCTTTCGATGTTGAATTTGGCGACGATTATGATGTCGTGCTCGTGACGAACTTCCTCCATCACTTCGACGCCGACACCTGTACGAAATTCATGGGCAAAGCAAATAATGCGATTAAGCCCGGCGGAAAGGCGATCACGCTTGAGTTCATTCCAAACGACGACCGAGTATCTCCTCCGGGCGAAGCTCTATTTGCCTTGGTCATGCTTGCGGCGACGCCCGCTGGTGACGCATATACGTTCAATGAGCTAAAGAAAATGTGCGAAGACGCGCGATTCAGCGAGAACGTGCATATACCGTTGCCGCCCACGCCCCAGCATTTGGTTATTTCGACCAAGTAGTTAGGGTTTATTCTTCGCGATTTTCGAATGGGTTCCGTTTACTTCCATGAGGGCGGCGGACCCATACCATTTTATGAAGTCGACCTTGAAAAAACCTTCCTTGATCGACGGGTCTGTCTCGGTTAATTTCTGCACTTCTTCGATCGTTTTCACGTCGAAGACATAGATCCCGCGAAAATCTCCGCCCTCGCTGAACGGACCAGCGAGAATCAATTTCCCTTCGCCGGCGAGACGGTTGATCATTCCGAAATGACCTGCCATCAATTCACTACGTTTCTTTGCATCGTCAACCTTGAGCGGCCCAGTCTTGAGGAAGCACATAACGTACATCTTCATCCCACGCTCGTCGGCCCCAAGTTTTGCGGCAAGAGCGGCGTCGTAATTGGGATTTGGCGCAGGCGGCTGTGTAGTTTGGGCGTTGGTAGCAAGTACAGAGGCCGCAAACAGAATTAGAAGAGTGATATGTCGGCGTAGTTTCATATGATTTATTCCTGGATTTCGGAAAGTTCTACGTATGCGGATAAAATAATGTTCTTGCGAAATCAAACATCATTATGTCACGAACAGTTAAGGCTCCGACCGGAACCGAACTCACCTGTAAAAATTGGCTGATCGAGGCCGCGTATCGGATGATCCAGAACAATCTGGATGCGGAGGTGGCGTTCGACCCGGATAACCTAATCGTCTACGGCGGGCGTGGAAAGGCGGCGAGAAATTGGGAATCCTACGATGCCATCCTCCGGTCATTGCGGGATTTGAATGAGGACGAGACGCTTCTGATTCAGTCGGGCAAGCCAGTCGGCGTTTTCAAATCGCATACAGATGCACCGCGCGTTCTTTTGGCGAACTCGAACATCGTTCCCCATTGGGCGACTCAGGAGCAGTTCGACAAGTATGAGCGTGAAGGATTGATGATGTATGGACAGATGACCGCCGGGTCATGGATCTACATCGGCACACAGGGGATCCTTCAGGGAACCTATGAGACCTTCGGATCGCTCGCGCGTCAGCACGGATGGGGATCGCTGGCGGGCAAACTCATATTGACCGCAGGGCTTGGTGAGATGGGTGGAGCTCAGGCTCAGGCGATAACTTTCAATGGAGGTGTAGGACTTTTGGTCGAGGTAGACCCTTGGCGGATCAAGCGAAGGCTACAGTTGAAGCAGGTTGATGTTGGAACCGAAAGCCTCGACGAGGCTTTGCATCTGGCGAAACTGGCACTTGATTCCCGCGAGGCGAAGTCGATCGCCCTGCTCGGCAACGCGGCAGACGTTCATTGGGAATTGATAAAGCGAGGCGTGATCCCAGACGTTGTTACCGATCAAACTTCAGCTCACGACGTGCTTTACGGTTATATTCCGTCTGGCCTGTCGGTTGAATCGGCTGCGGAATTGCGAACCGCCAATCCGGCCGAATACGAACGCGAGGCGATGGCTTCCATGGCGAAGCATGTCGAGGCGATGCTCGAGTTCAAGCGGTTCGGTTCCGTCGTGTTTGATTACGGAAATAACCTTCGGCAGCGGGCACTGGATCATGGCGTCGCGAACGCGTTCGATTACCCGGGCTTCGTTCCTGCGTACATCCGTCCTTTGTTCTGCGAAGGAAAGGGGCCGTTCCGTTGGGTCGCTCTTTCTGGAGATAAAGAAGATATCTACAAAACCGACGAGGCGATAATGAATCTTTTTCCGGAGAACGATCATCTATCTCGCTGGCTCACAATGGCTCAGGAACAGGTGGCGTTTCAAGGATTGCCGGCGCGCATCTGTTGGCTTGGGTACGGCGATCGTGCAAAGGCGGGACTGAGGTTGAATGAAATGGTCGCGAGCGGTGAACTGAAGGCTCCGATCGTCATCGGACGCGACCACCTCGATTGCGGAAGTGTAGCCTCTCCGAACCGCGAGACCGAAGCGATGAAAGACGGATCAGACGCCATCGCTGATTGGGTCTACTTGAATGCGATGATCAATGTCGCCGGAGGTGCAACGTGGGTCTCCCTGCATCACGGTGGGGGGGTTGGTATTGGATACTCACTCCACGCTGGTCAGGTGATCGTCGCTGATGGAACTCCAGAGGCTGCGAGAAGAATCGAACGCGTTCTTACTACCGATCCCGGTATGGGCGTCATCAGACACGTGGATGCCGGGTACGAAGAAGCGGCCGGTTTCGCAGTTGCTCACGGGATAACGATCCCGATGCCGTAGAAGTGCAGGCCACATTTGGAGGAGATTGGTGTTTACTCGAATTGTTTATATTTGAGCGCTTCCTTGTATTCCTTGTGATCGCTCAAGCCCCTGTCTCAAAGGTAGCGGCGATCGATTCCTGACCAAGGACTCCATTTCCATTAACATCCTTAATGCCGATCTGAGAATCACTAGATCCTACCCTGAATATACATTTCAAGAATATCTGGCTGCGCGGGAGCCTGGCCATATCCTTTAGATTTATAGAAGAGCTGAACCTTTTGCAGCAGCGAACTTTGGTACACACCCTTTGCTTGGTCCATCCCTTTGATCTCGATTCGCGATTTCGATATAAGGTCCGCCGCTTTGGCAAGTACGGGCTGGATCGCGTATTTCAGTCGTTCGGCCTCTTGCTTCCAATTCTCGCGTCCCATATTCGCGACCTCGAAATTCATGATCGTCGAATGATCCTGAACAACGATGTAATAGCAACCGAGAATCGGGCACGTATTGAAAAGATCGAGATCGAGTTTTTGTTCCAAGATAAGCTTATTGCCCGCGACCATCTGCTTGGCGTCCGTGACAAGATCAACAAGAGTGTTGAGTAGAATGGCAACGCTTTCAACAACGCCAATAGCAGCGGTCGTCGCAGTACCGAAATCCGCGGCCGCTGCCGCGGCTTTTGCTGTGAAGGCGGTCGTATGAATTGCTCCGTCAGCAACCTGCTTCTTGATCTGTCGGTCTATCACAGCGGTCAGGGCTTGAAGGGCAGCTGAGGCATCTCCCGATCGAACATCGAAGGTCCGCGCCTCCATCTGGGTTGCGGCGTGAATATTTCGTGCTACGCCAACCCAGTCCATTGTCGCCTTGCCCCCCGAAGAGATCATTCCGATCAGGGGCGTAACTTCGAAAATGAAATTCTCAACAGTATTGCCAAATACCTGCTGGATGATCTCGTTGTGAGTGGCGGCCGGGAGTTCGCCCATGATCTCCTGAATGACCGTTTGAAGGCTAGAAGCGATACCGCGCGCAGTATTCGCGGCGCTACCGACATTCGCACCAACTCCGAGAACCGATTTCCCGATATTCTTCGCGGCGTTTTTCGCCCTGTCTATCTTTGCGGTCTGCTCCCTGCATTTCGTCCGGCTAATACCCCAGAAACTGTCCTTAAACCTTATCTCCTTCCCGGTAAACATTTTCGCGGCAGCGGCCTGCTGTTCGCGCCGCATCTCTGATTTGGCGGCCTTATCGGCTATCTCAGAGCCCATGTTTTGGAAAGCGGGAGCCGCTCCGAGTATGCCAAGTTCGTCGTAGAGCTTCTTGACCATTCCCTTCTCATTTCGGACGCTCCGCTGCCAATCCTGTCGTTTGCTGTTCTGCTCGTCGATCCATGCGATCAGCGCACGTTTCGTTTCGCCTTGGTCGCGGAACTGGATCGCCTGGTCGATCCGCTTCAGTGAAGCGCTTCGGGGTTTAATTAAGGAATGTGTGGATTTGATCCACTGGTCATGAGTGATCGAAAGGGGCATAAAGTTGATTTCCTCTATTGGGAACGGTTTGATCTATCCGTCGAATTTAATGGGATTTGCGGAAGCTTATTGCAGAATTCGCCGACCGTCAAGCGCAAAAAGAGCGTGAAGCCCAGTAGCTTCACGCTCAATATCGATGATCGATAAAACTAAACTAATACCGACGAACCTTCCGATATTTACGAGTCTTCGGGTTCAATTTGTAGGTATAAAGAGCCGATCCCGCGAGGCCTGAGCCTGCACCGATCAACGCGCCTTTTTTTCCGCCTATGAGGCCGCCAAGAAGGGCTCCTCCCCCCGTACCTATCGCCATGTTGATGCGGTTACGATGGCGGCGATAGTAGCTGGGCTTCTTGACGCGAACCCACGTTACTCGGCCGTTGCGGTACACTTTCTTGCGATAGTACGCTGACTGAGCGTCAGTGGATGACGGTACGGCGAATATGAACATCGCAGCGAGCAGCGTAGACATTAGAAAATAGATAAGTGATTTTTTCATGATCTTCCCCCAGTAAATCGGCGATTTACAGCCATAATTAATTGCTTCGCCCTTCACAAGGCAATGAGCGTACCATTGGCCTTAGTCGGTAAAAACCCTCAAATTAGACGTACCCGTACGGATTTCGGTCACTTTTCCTGACACGATATGGTTCCTTACCCGTAACGAACTGGTGCAAGAAGGAAGATTTCGTGAATATACCGACATCGGCTATATTTGCAGTGTCAGAGCTTTCCTGTTTAACCATCATGAGCGAGATCTTCAGCCAGACAACCAGGCCGAACGCCAACCTGTTTTTCTCACGAAACGATAAAAATGATCCTCGGCTCGGCGAGATTGTGAAGCGATCGGAGGGCGATTATGAATCATCCGAGATCGTTATTCTCGGGTGTCCGCAGGATGAAGGTGTGCGTCGGAATAACGGACGTCCGGGTGCGGAACACGCGCCGCCGGCGATTCGCGAGCAATTCTATAAGCTGACGCCATTCAACATTCGCAAGAAGATCTTCGACCTTGGCGACACGAGGATCGGGGCGTCGCTTGAGGCAACTCACGAGACCCATACCGCGGTGGTCCAGCAGGTGCTTCGGGACGGAAAAACGCTGATCGTGATCGGCGGCGGGAACGACATCTCATACCCGGACGGGGTTGCGATGGCCGAGGTTTTCGGCCCAAAGAACTGGATCGGGATCAACGTTGATTCGCACCTTGATGTTCGCATCGCCGATCAGCGAAACAGCGGAACGCCCTATCGTCAGCTTCTGGAAGGCGGACATCTGATGCCGGATCAATTCTTCGAAGTCGGCTATCAGACTCATTTCTGCTCGCCGGTCTATTACGAATACATTCGCCAACTTGGTGTACAACGGATCAGTCTAGAGTTATTACGTTCCAGATCCGAGAGTGATGTTGAACTCAAGGAAATGATCAAGAATAAGTTCGTGAAGCACAGCTCAGCATTGAACACGTTCTTTGGATTCGACCTTGATGTTGTTCGAGCAGCCGATGCTCCCGGAACTTCGGCTCCTTCGCCGCTTGGTCTGCGTGCCGGCGAGTTCATCCAGCTCGTCAAATATGCGGCTTCGCTAGCGAATACGAGGCTGATCGAGTTCTCGGAAGTGAATCCAAAATTTGACGTTGATAACCGCACAACCAAACTAGTAGCCATCGGGATGCATCGCTTTTGTTCCCACCTCGCTTAGCAATGCAAGCCATTTCCTACGAGATAACGGCTATTGTACGCGGCGATCTTACCGCCAAATTCGAAAGTTACATGACGGAACGTCACATCCCAGACGTGATAGCGACCGGAGCGTTTGAGTCATCGACATTCTTGCGTTCGGGAGAAGGCAGGTATCGCATCAGCTATCTTACGAGCCGCGAAGGCCTGGATGGATATCTGAGAGAGCAGGCTCCGGCACTTCGGGCCCACGTAGCCGAGTCGTTCCCGGAAGGCGTCGAGATTAGCCGAGAGGAGTGGGAAGTCCTCAGCGTCTTTACAGAGTAATGGACATTCGAGACGTAAACGTTACCCGCTATGTGACCCCGCTACGAGAAGGCGGATCGCTGCCGGCGATCGTTGAGGCGGATGACGACGGGATGTACGTGCTGAAGTTTCGCGGGGCCGGGCAAGGGCCGAAGGCGTTGATCGCAGAGTTTATCTGTGGCGAACTGGCTCGACATATCGGTCTTCGCGTGCCTGAGATAGTGTTAGCAGAGCTAGACGTTGAACTCAGCCGGACGGAGCCGGACCCAGAAATTCAGGACCTTCTGAAAGCTAGTGCAGGACTGAACCTCGGACTCGACTATCTTCCCGGCTCGATCACTTTCGATCCGGTCGTCGACAAGATCAATTCAGACCTCGCCTCACGAATAGTCTGGTTCGATGCGTTCATCACCAACGTCGATCGGACGGCACGCAACTCGAATATGCTGATGTGGCATAAGGAATTATGGCTGATTGACCATGGTGCGGCATTGTACTTTCAGCACTCATGGGACTACTGGGAAGAGCAGAGTGTGAAACCTTTTTCGCAGATCCGCGATCACGTGCTGCTTTCATTAGCAACGGATCTCGCCCGGGTTGACAAGGAATTTAAAGAAAAGATTAGCGGCAACGTTATGCGCGAGATAGTCCCAGCACTTCCGGATGCATGGTTCGATGCCGAGGGCTCACTGACCGACGGAAGGCGGCGAATCTATGTTGAATATTTAAAGCGTAGGCTCGCACATTCGGATATTTTCCTTGAGGAGGCAGAACGTGCGAGAAAAAGTCTTGTATGAATACGCGGTGATCCGCGTTCTGCCGCGGGTCGACCGAGAAGAATTCATCAATGTCGGAGTAATAGTTTACTGTCAGTCAGAAGAGTTCCTACGCGCGGAGTACTCGGTCGATGAAGATCGACTAACGTCTTTTGCGGCCAGTTCAGATCTAACTGAGGTGAGACGGCACCTGGATTCCGTATGCCGGATCTGCTCAGGCTCTGACGATTCCGGGCCAATCGGAAAGATGTCGCTCGGGGAACGATTCAGATGGCTCACGTCGCCGCGAAGTACTGTTGTCCAGACGTCGCAAGTTCACACGGGGTTGACGCTCGATCCTGAAGAGACTCTAGAGAAACTGGTAAGTCAGCTGATACGGTAACATCTTTGCGATGACGGAAATTCGAGATCAAGATTGGGACTCAACTCGCAATTACTCAGATGGCGCGCTATTATTCGCATTCGCTTCGACGATGGCGCTGCACCGGAGGCTGAGCCCGAACTCGCCGGTCAGTAACGCAATCGGCCAGCCATTCAACTTAAAGCAGGAGAAGTTAGATGCCCATTATCCAGGTTGCCCACAAGCATCAGACCAAAGCAAACGATTGTTGGTACGCATGTATCCAGATGATTCGGAGCACAAAGCTCGGCCAGAAGACAAAAGCGGCTGGCGCGGATGCAGCGTATCTCCACCGCGGCTTGTTGGGCCACCGGCTTTCGACCGGGGGTTCCAAGATGGCCGGTGTAATGGCCGACAATAACCTGAAAGACATAACAGCTGAGTTTGACCTGGGCGACATAAACACGATCCAAATGGTCTTGAACAAATATGGTCCGTTTATGATCGGCGGTGATTACGGTTCGATCACCAACCTCTTCACTAAACACGTTAGTGCCTTGCGGACGCTCGGACATTATATAGTCGTTGCAGGCACCGATGCCGCCACAGATAAAGTCTGGATCCATGATCCAATGGTGACCGGCGGTAAATGGATGGGCCGAGCCATGCTTGAGCAGCTTTGCTGGGGCCAGCAATACAGCGAAGTGGTCCTTGTGGCGCGGTGAACAAAATAGCCGCGTGCTCCAGGTTGCTCCTAACCTGCTCCCGTCCAAGCTCCGATTAAGGATCCCGCGACAGGACGGATGCTGGCCGATCGCACGAGACGAATGCACGCGCTGAATCACCTTTTATCGCCGTGATCCCTGGCAATTCGCCAACTGCACATCGCCATCCGATCTCTCCGCAAGGCTGCGGGAGCATACAGATTCCTTAGGGCTAAGGATATTTAGGCACGAGTACTAATTCTGAATGGAGGTTTAGGTAGAAGCCCTTACCTCCATTTTTACGCGTCAGCACAAAAGGGTTCCGGACCATGATTTCAGTTCGGTATAATCAGGGTCATGGTAGAAGCCTTGTCCGCGTTTGATTTTTTACCCGACGAGCTTACATACGGTAACCTGGTTAAAGCCGCTGAAGGTTGCAGGGGCTGCGAGCTTTACAAGAATGCGACTCAGACCGTGTTTGGCGAGGGTGATCTGAATTCAGGTGTAGTCTTTGTTGGCGAGCAGCCGGGTGATGAAGAAGACATTCAAGGGCATCCATTCGTCGGGCCCGCGGGTCGGTTGTTGGACAAAGCCCTTCTTGAGGCCGGTATCGACCGCGATCACATCTACGTGACGAACGCTGTGAAGCACTTCAAATGGAAACCGCTGGGCAAACGGCGTCTGCATCAGAAGCCAAAATCATCGGAGGTTGCAGCGTGCGATCCTTGGCTGCGGGCGGAATTGATATTGACGCGGCCGAAGATACTGGTATGTCTCGGGGCGACCGCCGCACAGACACTGTTTGGCCGGGAGTTTCGCGTGACCGAGACGCGCGGTCAATGGCTTGAGTCAGAGGTGGGATCCCGAGCGATCGCAACCATCCATCCATCGGCAATTCTTCGAACGCCTTCCGACCTCCGTGACGCGGAGTATCGCGATTTCCTGGCGGATCTAAGAATTGTGGCTCGGGAGATCGATTCACTCCCCAGATGACACTCTTCGAAAGCCTACCATTGATCGACGACACACTTGCTGAGTGGAGCGAAACGATCGGCCGCGACTTGGCGGGTTATCGGAACCACGTTTATCGGATGGTGAACTTCACTTATGCGATGGGCGAGTTTGACGATGAGCATCGGAAGAAGATCTCGACCGCGGGTTGCTTTCACGACATCGGGATCTGGCCGTCTCGGACTTTGGACTATTTAGAACCGTCCGCAGATCGGGCCCCCGTGTACTTATCTAAGACTGGAATGGCCGAATGGAATTCGAATATTCGCGAAATCACAAATTGAGAGTCTATAAAGCCGATACCGTAGTTGAGGCGTTTCGTAAGGGAGATCTCGTTGACTTCTCGTTTGGGCTTTTCAAGTGCGGACTTCCCGGCCGATTCGTTAGTGAAGTGAAAGCCGCGTTTCCGAACGCCGGATTCCACAGGTGCCTTGTCGGCATCGCTTCCCGCTGGATAATCCGGCATCCGCTAAATGTCGCCCGGTTCTAGATCTTTGAGGGCGGTGCGGAGTAGAATGCTCCGGTCGTCTGAAGTGTACGCGGGTCAAACTGACGGCGTGCCCCGCAGCTTATGCAGGCCCGATAGCTTGAACGGCCTAAGCCGAAAGGGCGGCTGACATTGGTGTGCTGACAGCCAAACAGCCTAGTGAAAACTCCAAGTTTCTTGCCGAAGATCTGCTCATTTAATGAATCTTGAACCGCCGTCGCCATCTGCGCATTAACATCTGATAGAACTGTTGTACTCATACGTCCCTCCGTGTAAGGCCGTTTCCGGAAATCTGACGTCTGGATAGACGCCTCGCGACGTCTATAGCAAACTAGGTGCCAAAATGGTTTAACGAATAGAAACGCTCAATATGGTGACATTTCCTAAACGAATTGCTCCTTGAACAACCTGTCTAGTATGGTTTTCGAACACTAACGGGCGGAGGGTCAGATCGTGTTCGAACAAAACGGATGGTTACGATATCTAATTGACGATGAATCTAAAATCAACAGTAGTCGTATGCCTTCTAGTAGCGATAATCCCTGCAGCTCTTGGGTTCTGGTATCTAAACAAAGAACTTCCAACCGTAGATCCACCGCGGCTACCGATCGACGATCGGACCTCGCTTGACCCAGATCTCAATTTTCTCCAGTCCTCGACCTACTGGGATGAGGAAATACTTCGTCGGTTTAACGAGCAGCCGCTCTCAGCGATAGATTCTGGTTCAGTCAACCGGGTCTATAGGCTGATTCTAATGCCAACCTTCGACCGCCCGGTTTGCGTGAGGGTCGAGAGTAAACAAGGTCGAAAAACAGTGGCCATTAAAGTTTTGGATGGGCTTGGCGGTTATGGAGCTGAAGAATATGGAAAATTTATGTCAGCGAAAGAACGGGCCCTAACGGAACAAGAATGGACCGAGATTGAGCGACTCATCGAGAGCTCTTCGTTTTGGTATATTCCGCGAATCGACATACGTGCCGTCCCAGTGACCGACGGTGCAACTTGGGTCCTAGAGGGGGCGACGGATTCATATCACTTGGTAGAGCGAATTACGCCTTCGCCTCAGTTGGAGGAATTAATGGTTTACCTGCTTGAACTTAGCGGAGTGAAGAATGATTACCAAGGCTATTATCAAGCCCAGTAATCACGGTGACTTGCTTGACACCTCGCTGAGAGATTTGTAATCCTTGTTGTTCGCCTGCAGGCGATATAACCAAGACGTAGGCACTTAGCTCAGTGGTAGAGCACTACCTTGACACGGTAGGGGTCAGCAGTTCAACTCTGCTAGTGCCTACCATTTTTATTTTAAAAAGTATTTAGAGAGACACGAGAACACTTCGCCAACGGTCGGTACTACCGGCTAACAAGCACCATCGCAGCCATCCTCACTCGCTCCCGCCAATCATTAGCCAATCAAGAGGCGACCACCCGCTACCGCAGATGGTACTGACAGGACGTTCAGGCATATAATACCGGCGACCGAAATTCATATAGGAACAACTAAGACTATGCAAGGAGCTAATCCGGTTGGTTGGTTTGAGATCTATGTTCAGGACATCGGTAAGGCGCAGGTGTTTTATGAGACGGTGCTCGGGATCACGATGAGCGAACTTCCGAATACGATAGAAGATCCGCTGAAGATGGTCGCTTTCTCGAGCGGTGAGAATTCGATGACGCAGACGGGTGCGACTGGGGCCCTCGTACATATGCCAGGTTTCCCCAGCGGCGGGAACAGTACGATCGTCTATTTCATTACGGAAGATTGTGCAGTTGAAGAAAGCCGTGTGGTCGAAGCGGGCGGCACGATCTTCAAAACCAAGTTCTCGATCGGGCCGCACGGTTTCATTTCCCTGTGCAATGATCTGGACGGAAACATGTTTGGTCTGCATTCGATGAAATAGGAACTTTGGTTCAGATTTCGTCGTAGTTTCTTGTATTGGGAGGAGAAAAACATGATTGAAATTGTTGAATCACCGAAACATCTGATCGCGATGAAGATTTCCGGGACCTTGACGGCAGAGGACGTTGAAAAGGCGTACAAAGTGACGAATGATGCCCTGGCCGCGAACGAACGCGTCTCATTTTTCGCCGAGATCGGCGAATCGATGGGATTCACGGTCGAGGGAATATTGAAAGACCTTTGGAACGGTATTGGGCAGCTTGGACGGCTGGGCAAATACTATCGTGCGGCGGTTGTTACGGACAAGGGGTGGATCGCGACGATGGCGCGTGTCGAGGGCCTCGTCTTTTCTTCGATCGATGTTCGCGTCTTTGATCCGAAAGAACGAGCGAAGGCTTTCGCGTGGGCATCGGAAGCTCCGGAACCGCTTCCGAAACCGGAAGATGCACCCGCGTCCGTCCATTTCCTGCAGACGACTAACCCGAACGTTCTAGCCTACGAAGTCAATGGACGCCTTCGTGAGAAGGACATCAAAGCAGCGGTCGCTGAGATGAAGCCTTATCTGGAACGCGACGGAAAGTTCAACGTTCTCGCACGGATGAAGGATTTTGGCGGGTTCGATCTTCTCGCAGCGCTTGATGACGATTTGGTGAAGACTAAGTACAAGGCGATCTCGAAGATCGACAAATATGCGATCATCGGCGCGAAAGCGTGGATGCGGAACTTTGTAGAACTCGTATCAGGACTGTTTTCAGCTAAGATCCGGTTCTTCGATCCGGATGAAGAGCATGCGGCCTGGGAATGGGTAGGAGCTGAGCAGGCGTTGTTGGCTGGGAAGTGAGCTCAAGGGGGCGAATTCGATTGTTTTTGCACATGCCCGCTCGTTAGCAAGGGCGATACATCCAGCTTGATGGTATCGCCCTTGCTAACGAGCGGGCTTGTGAAACGGTTCGCTTCGCTCACGCAAGCGGGACGCGTGCGATCCCAGCCGGTGGACGCTTGCGGTCCCAGGGTTTTTTCCGTATAATCCAAAGGTTTGTTACACATGCGGCATTTGCATCCAGCTTTGCCGCTACAATTTTTCGATAAGATGCTTTCGAAGAACTTTGCAGTTACTACAACTACTACGACCCGCCTCTAATGGCGGGACCCGTTCAGAGTGCGCGATTTATCGCGTTCACACTGAACAAGCAAAGTCGCTCTTATCGGATCTGATCTTGGTTAGTAGTAGGAATTTGTTGATCGTTTGATCAGTTAAGAGTGACTCGTTCAGAGTTCAAGCTTTAGCTTGTGCTTTGTGAATCGAGGGGTCTCTACTTAACCGGAGACAAGCTGAAGCTTGAACTCTGAACGATGGATCAGCAAATGTTATGAGCGAACTGAACGTAAATTTTAATGGTAGCCAGCGGGCTATTCCTGCGCCGGCGACGGTGGCGGACGCGATCAAGGCATTTGACCGCGATGCGTTGAAGTCTGCCCTGGCGGCGAAGGTTAACGGTGAGGAAATGGACCTCAACCGTGAGCTTTCTGCGACCGACGATGTTATTTCGATCGAACCGATCACGCTTGGAACGCTGGACGGGCTCGAGGTTATTCGGCACTCGACCGCGCATTTGCTTGCGGCGGCTCTGCTGGATCTGTATCCGGGCACGAAGCTCGGCGTTGGGCCGGCGTTGATGGAAGACGCTCGGTATGGCTTCTATTACGATTTCATTGCTCCGAAGAATTTGACGGAAGAAGATCTGCCGGTCATCGAGAAGAAAATGAAATCGATGGCGAAGAAGAATCTGCCCTATCGTCGCGAGGTCGTCGAGAAAGCTCAGATCCTGGACATCTTCGAACAACGTGACGAACCGCTGAAGCGGGAGTTGATCGAAGAGAAGGTTTCGGATTCGGCGAGCATTTATTACATCGACAATTCCCCGTTCATCGATTTTTGCTTGGGTCCGCACGTACCGCATACGGGCAAGTTGAAGGCATTCAAGCTGCTTGCGCTGTCGGGTGCATATTGGAAGGGCGATGCCGAGAACCAGCAGATGCAGCGCATCTATGGGACGGCGTTCGCCTCGCAGGAAGAGCTGGACGCTTGGGTCAAGCAGCGTGAAGAAGCCGAGAAACGCGATCACCGCAAACTCGGCCGCGAACTCGATCTGTTCTCGATCTCGGACGAATATGGCGCCGGGCTGATCTTGTGGCATCCGAAGGGCGGCATTATCCGCAATGAGATGGAGCGCCTGCTTCGCGAAGAACTTGAGAAACGCGGATACAGTTTTGTCTACACGCCGCACATCGCGAAACGCGATCTATGGGTGACGAGCGGCCACGAAGGAAATTATTCGGATTCGATGTACGCCCCGACGAGCATCGAGGACGAGGAATATCGGTTGAAGCCGATGAACTGCCCGTTCCACATCGGTATCTATAAGGCGTCGCCGAAATCGTATCGCGACCTGCCGCAGCGTTACTCCGAGATGGGTACGGTATATCGTGCTGAGCTGTCTGGAACACTTCACGGCCTGATGCGTGTTCGCGGATTTTCGGTGGACGACGCTCATCTATTCGTGCGGCCGGACCAGGTCCATGTCGAGGTTGCCGACTGTCTCGATTTCGCTATCAAGGTTTTCGAGACGTATGGGTTCGACAAGGTGAAGTTTGAGCTGTCGGTCCGCGGTGAGGCTGAGAATAAAGGTTATCTCGGTGCCGACGAAGACTGGACGGCGGCTGAGGACCAGCTTGCCAGTGCTCTAAAGGAACGCGACATTTCGTACGAAAGAATCGAAGGCGAGGCGGCGTTTTACGGGCCAAAGATCGACATTAAGATCGAAGATGCGATCGGGCGAGTATGGCAGTTGGGCACGATTCAGTTGGACTTCAATCTTCCCGAGCGGTTCGAGCTTGAATACATGGGCGTGGACGGTGCGAAGCATCGCCCGTATATGATCCACCGTGCTCTGTTCGGTTCGATCGAGCGGTTCTTCGGTGTGCTGATCGAACATTACGCCGGTGCGTTTCCGCTGTGGCTTGCTCCGGTTCAGGTGACGGTGCTGCCGATCACGGATCGCATTAATGATTACGCTCAATCGATCGCGGATGAATTGAAGGCATCCGGATTCCGCGTTGAAGCGAATTTGAAATCTGACAAGATCGGTGCGAAGATACGCGACGCGCAGATCAACAAGATCCCTTATATGCTGGTGATCGGCGATAAGGAATTTGAAGATAAGACGATCGCCGTGCGCGATAGAAAACAGGGCGACATTGGTGTGATGTCGATGGAAGAGTTCAAGGAGATGATCACGCGTCAGAAGATGTCGCGTTCGCTCTGAGATCGCAAATAACTTAGGAGGTCAATATCGCTAGAAGATTTGGAGGCAAATGGAAGCCGCGGATCCGCGAACCGCTTCACCGCACAAACGAAAGAATTAGAGTCCCCTCTGTACGCGTAGTTACCGAAGATGGCGAAACGCTGGGCGTAATGGATACGCGCGACGCTATCGCGGAAGCTCGAAAACGCGGAATCGACCTGGTCGAGATCGCACCGAACGCGAAACCGCCGGTGTGCAAGCTGATCGATTACGGAAAGTTTCTGTACGAGCAGAAAAAGAAAACCCACGAGGCGAAGAAGAAACAGGTCACCGTCCAGGTCAAGGAGATCAAGTTTCGGCCCGGCACGGACGATCACGATTATAACTACCGAATGGAGCACGCCCGCCAATGGCTGCTCGAAGGTGACAAGGTCCGGGCGGCGATCGCCTTCCGCGGACGCGAAATGACGCACCGAGAGCTGGGTAATGCGATCTTGAAACGGCTGACCTTGGCGCTCGCGGACATCGCGGATGTCGAGGTTTACCCGAAGATGGAGGGATACCAGATGTTCACCATCTTTATCCCCAAGAAGAGCAAGGCCGACGTGAAAAAGGCTGCTCAGCATATTTCGGTGGCTCCGGATGGCGAAGAAGTTTCTGAGACTCCGGACAAGAAAGAAAGGGTCGAACGTGTGAAGCCGGCGGAAGAAAAGACGGCGGACGACGACCTCATCGACGGAATTTTTTAGAACGGTTTTTAGGAGAAAGTTATGCCAAAACTTAAGACACATAAAGGCGCGGCAAAGCGTTTTCGCTCAACGGCGAGCGGCAAATTCAAACGCGGCCATTCACACGCTCGCCACATTCTGACGAAGAAGGCGAACAAGCGTAAACGTAATCTGGATATCGATACTTTAGTATCCGAGTCAGATCAGAAACGCGTGGAGAAGATGCTGCCGTACGGCCGAGACTAATTTGGGAATTTGGATTTCGGATTTTGGATTGTTTCCGAACGCGTTGAACTAGAAATTCCGCATTCCGCATTCTGAATTCCGCATTGGAGGAATTATGCCAAGAGCAAAACGTGGTAATAAGCGCACCGAGAAGCGCAGGAAAATATTGGACCTTGCCAAGGGTTACCGAGGCACTAAATCGAAGCTGTACCGTTCGGCGAAAGAGTCGGTAGAACGCGGACTTAATTTCGCGTACACCGGCCGCAAGCTGAAGAAGCGCGATTTCCGTAAACTATGGATCGTCCGCATCAACGCGGCCTGCCGTTTGAACGATATGAAGTATTCACAGTTCATCCACGGCCTCAGCCTCGCCGGGATCGAGCTCGACCGTAAGTCACTTGCCGATCTTGCTGTGAAACAGCCGGAGACGTTCGCAACGATCGCAGGCCAGGCAAAAGACGCGATCAGCAAGCAGCAGACAGCGGCTGCATAGTCATTTTTGATTTGATTTGTTTCGTGCGTTTCGTGTAGTTCGTGGATAATCCTTTTCGGAATCTATCCACGAAAGACACGAAATGTCTATTTTACGACCCGCCTATACGGAAGCACTCTTTCCGAGTCCAACCTCGTCTTTCGCCTCAGCAAATTTCTCGATAGCAA
>JBDSLC010000028.1:0-7845 GCA_039916585.1 Pyrinomonadaceae bacterium
GGAGATTTGCGATAATTCGTGGATATGGATCACCCCCGAAAGTTGTTGGGACTCGCGGTGTTCTTTGCCGCCGTATTGCTTGGTTGTTCAAAACCCGCGGAATCTCCGAAGACGGGAGAGCCCAAGCTGGAAGCATCAGCGAATTCGGAGTCCAGGATTCGCGTATCCCGGCCCGACACTGAAGCGAGCGAGCCCGTGATCGCGGTTGGCGCGAATGGCAAGCTATACGTCGGCTACGTCGAAAAGGCGTCGGACGGAAAAAGCGACCTTTACGTGCGGACGGTTGACCAGGCGAAGATCTTAGGCGAGCCGGTCCTAGTCAATCCGGAGCACGGTCAGGTGAAGACGTGGTATGGCGATCCGCCGACGATGGCGGTCGCACCGGACGGCACGATCTATGTCGGTTGGACAGCGATATATCCCGACTCGAAAAAGGGAACTCTGCTTTTCGTCTCGGCATCGCACGACGGAGGGGCGACGTTTGCCGAACCGGTCAAGGTCCACAGCGATACCGCTCCCGCTTCTCACGGAATGCACTCGCTTGCGGTTGCGCCGGACGGACGCATCATCGCCGCTTGGCTGGACGAACGATATCTGAACGCGGCAACGTCACACGCCGGAATAGACACCCATCACACCGCGTTGCTCAACGCCACTCCGACCCCGACTACGTCTTCAAACGAGGAAGCCGAGCCGGACGCCGAACTTTATTTCTCGGTCTCATCTGACGGCGGTAAGACATTTGCCGCCGACCATCGCATCGACACGCACGTTTGTCCTTGCTGCAAGGCGTCGATCGCGATAGGGAATGACGGCTCGGTATACGTTGGCTATCGTCGGGTCTATGAAGGCAGCCTTCGCCACATAACTATTGCTGCTTCGAAAGATTGGCAGACATTCGCCCAACCTGTTCAGGTTAGCGACGACCGTTGGAAGATCGAAGCGTGTCCGGTGTCCGGGCCCGCGTTGAGGTTCGATAACGGCCGTCTTGCCGTCGCATGGTATTTCGGCGGAGAAGCCCGCGATCATGGGATGTATCTTGCCAACGCCTCAAGTGTTGACGCCCGAACCTTCGACGTTCCGCAAAAGATCGACACGTTCGAAGGCGGCGGAACTCCGGCTTGGGCCGGCGATCAACTGCTTTGGAGCAACGACGGCAACATCCGAACCTCGATCGCGGGATCTCCCGTGTCTACGCAGGGAGAAGGCCGAAATATTGCGGCCGCACGGACCGATCGCAACCTTGCCTACGCCTTCGTAAGTGTCGCCGAAAGCAAGAAATCCATCTGGATCGAAATTAGGTGATGTGCAATAGACTAGCCACGAATGCACGAACTCAGAATAGGCCCTCGGAAAAAATCCGTGTCATTCGTGTTAATTCGTGGCTAAAGGTCCTTATCGCCGGATGCGGCGGGCAGTTTTTAGGTCGAGGATTAGCATGCCGTCGGCGTCGATGCGGATCTCCTGAAAGCTGATCGAACTTTCGAGGAGCAAGCCATAGCGGTTGCAGAAATGGCCCGCACGCACTAACCCGCCGCCCTGACCGTTCGCCTTTTTTCGGACGGGGAACGCCTGTTCGCAATCAGCCGATTCTTTCTTGATCCCGATCCAGCTTCGTCCGACATCGAAAAAATATCGGACCGCCTCCGGTTCGCCGAGAGCCTCCAGAGCGATCCGGTTCAAATAAAAATCCTTGCTCGCAGCTAGCGTAACGTGCATTTTCGTCCGACGATACTTCGCCGCCACTCCATCAAACGCTTGCCAATCTCCAGTCATCATAAATTACGAGTGTGCCTCCATACACAACGAGTGTAAGAATATGACGGATGAGATATTGTGTCAAGGACAAAACTTGCGGCGGCAGTTCTGTTTCGCGTCTTTCGTGGTCTTCGTGGAGTAATTTCTTTGTACATCCGCCGAAGCCCCGGACCAGGAAATAAAGTTATCCAACGAAATAAGAAACAACGAAAATCGGGCGAGAGAAATGCGATGCAGATGCGCACTTCGGTCTGCATTGCTCTCGGTGCACTCACCGCCGCCTCAACTCCTCAGCGGGTTCAGTTGCTGCTCGGTCGGTGCGACGTGATTTTCGAGTTCGGGTTCGCGCGATCGTTCAGGCTACTTGGGCAGCTCGGCAAAGCCTACGATCCGCTTTGACCGCGGGGCGCGCGACTGAAGGCCAAAAGCGCGTTTCAAATTGCAAAAGGTGGTTTCAGATCGGCTTCCGGCGGCTTGTCCCGAACTTCAGATCCGATTATTTGTGCGCCTGAAACACGATCTTTCCGCCAACGATGGTCGCGACGGCACGGCCAGTAAACTGCCAGCCTTCGAACGGGGAATTGCGTGATTTTGAACGTGACTCGGCACCGCGGTAGGTCCATTTTTGCTGAGGATCGATGATCGTGACGTCGGCGATCGACCCCGGCTTAAGAGTGCCGCGGCCTGCTAGCCGGAAGATGCGAGCGGGGTTTGCAGAACACATCTCCACCAGGCGTTCCAGGCCGATAACACCCTTGTGAACAAGCTCGTTGAAGGCAAGGCCGACACCCGTTTCGAGGCCCGTGATGCCGAACGGAGCTCGGTCATACTCGAGGGCTTTCTCGTCGGCGTGATGCGGAGCATGATCGGTCGCGATCGCGTCGATCGTCCCGTCTTTGATGCCTTCGATGATCGCCTCGAGATGCTCTTCAGACCGTAGCGGAGGAGCCATCTTGGTGTTTGTGTCGTAGCCCTCCACGACCTTGTCCGTCAGCGTAAAGTGATGCGGCGTGACCTCGCAGGTAACGTTGATGCCTTCGTTCTTTGCTCGCCGCACCGCCTCGATCGCACCTTTTGTCGATACGTGTGCGATGTGGATGTGCGAGCCGGTTTCCTTAGCGATGAGAATATCGCGAACCACGTCAAGGTCTTCGGCAAGCGCAGGCATCCCCTTTAATCCCAACAATAACGAGATGCGGCCTTCGTGCATAACGCCGCCTGACGAAAGCGACTTATCTTCGCAATGATCGACGACCGGCAGATCGAAATCCTTCGCATACTGCATCGCCCGCCGCATCATCCCCGCGTTTGGCACAGGCCGCCCGTCGTCCGAAACGGCGACCGCTCCCGCGGCCTTCATCTCGCCCATTTCCGCTAATTCGCCGCCATCGGAAGACTTAGTGATCGCCCCGATAGGGAAGACATTTGCCAGGCCAGCGCGTTCCGCCTGCTCGATCATGTACCGCGTGATCGCCGCGTTATCGTTGACAGGATTGGTGTTAGGCATCGGGCAGACCGACGTCCACCCCCCCGCCACCGCCGCCGCACAACCCGTCGCGATCGTCTCCTTATGCTCCTGCCCAGGCTCGCGAAGGTGTACGTGAAGATCAATAAATCCCGGCGCGACAAGCATCCCCGTAGCGTCAAAAACCTCCGTCCCCTCCGGCGGCGCGTCGCCATTCGACAGCCAGCCTTTGACGATCCCGCCCTCAATAAGCACGCTCATCCCAGTATTTTCAGGAGCAAGCGGGTCAATAAGATGTCCGTTGGAAATAAGTAACTTCATGAAACTAACTACTGCCCATGCTCCCGCCGGTGGAAAGATAAAGCACCGCCATTCGCACCGCGACGCCGTATTTTACCTGGTCCAGGATTAGTGAACGCGAGCTGTCGGCGACGTCGGAGGCGATCTCGATGCCGCGGTTCATCGGGCCGGGGTGCAGCACGATCGCGTCCTTTTGCGCGAGGTCGAGCCGGGCCGTCGTCAGGCCGTAATGGATCGAATATTCGCGAAGCGTCGGAAAATAGGCCGAATCCTGCCGCTCGCGTTGAATGCGGAGGATCATCACCACGTCCGCACCCTCGATCGCTTCTTCGATATGCGGGCCCACCTCCAGCGATTTGGAATCTCGGATTTCAGATTTCAGATCGTCCGATGCCGGCTCGTTCAGAAAATATCGAAAGTCATAGGGAACCAGCGTTCCGGGGCCTGCGACCTTTACCGTCGCCCCCAGTTTCGTCAGCAGATGAATGTTCGACCGGGCAACCCGCGAGTGCAAGATGTCGCCGATGATCGCGACCTTCAGCCCGTCGATCCTGCCCTTGTGTTCGCGGATCGTCATTGCATCGAGCAGCGCCTGAGTGGGATGCTCATTGGCACCATCGCCGGCATTCACGATCGCCGCCCTGCTTACTTTCGCCAATTGATGCGGCACCCCCGCCGACCCATGACGCACCACGATGCAATCCGGATCCATCGCATCCAGATTCAAAGCCGTATCCACCAAAGTCTCGCCCTTCGTCACACTCGAAGAAGATACGCTGATGTTCACCGCGTCCGCCGAAAGCCGCTTGGCCGCCAGTTCAAAGCTCGTCCGCGTGCGTGTGGAGTTCTCGAAGAAGAGATTGATAACCGTCTTACCGCGGAGAGTCGGCACCTTCTTGATCTCGCGGGAGTTGATCTCTCGAAAGTTCTCCGCTGTGTCAAGAATGCCCCGTATCTCCGCGGCGTTCAGATCGCGGATCCCAAGCAAATCTCTCCGTCTAAAGGGCTTTTCCATTCACCTACAAAAAAAGCAAGGCATCGGGCCTTGCTTTCAAATTTCACTCGCTGGGACGTTCGAAGATCCCCACAGCCTCGATATCGTCAAACTCCTTGAGCATCACCTTAATGATTTCCGTCTGCTTGGTAGGCACGACCTTTCCAACAAAATCCGCCTGAATTGGTAGCTCTCGATGCTCTTTTCCCCTGTCGATCAAAACCGCGAGCTGAACTCTTTTCGGTCTACCAAAATCCATCAGCTGGTCCAGAGCGGCCCTGATGGTCCGGCCGGTGTAGAGAACGTCATCGACCAGTACAATGCATTTTCCTTCGATGTCTTCGGCGAGTTCGGTACGATTGACTATCGGATTGGCTCCGACGGTGGAAAGGTCGTCTCGGTAAAGTGTGATGTCGATGATGCCGTAGAGCGGCTTCGTGCCTTCGAGAGTCTCGATCTTATCGCGGAGCCGCTCGGCAAGCGGGACACCTCGGCGGCGTATCCCGACCAAATAAATATCTGCCGCACCGTGATTTGTTTCGACGATCTCCGTCGCCAATCGAGAAAGAGCCCGCTCCATGCGGGTTTCGTCCATTATTCGCGATTTCTCAACGAGAGTTGCTTCGTCAGCCATTCGAGTGCAAATCGTAGCAAACCTAGGCTGAATATCAAAATTAGTGGTCGTTGCTTCAGAAAAGATGGCGGGTGATCTAATATCTAGCATTTCACGATGGATTTTCTTTGGGAAAAATTTGGCCGTCCGGCGATGTTCGGACTCGATGCCGAGGCAGCCCATGAGCTGGGAATGAAGGCTTTGCAGTGGGGCCTTTCCGCTCCTTATTATTCCGACCCACGGAGTTTTGATCTTGGTCCGGTCGAGCGATTCAGACTGGAATTTCCCAATCCGGTGGGGATCGCGGCTGGCCTTGATAAGAACGCGGTGGCGGTGAATCAGCTTGCGTCGCTCGGATTTGGCTTTGTTGAGGTCGGAACAGTTACCTTTGAGGCTCAACCCGGGAATCCGAGACCGCGAATGTTCCGGCTGCCTGAAGATCAAGGGGTCATCAACCGGCTCGGATTCAACAATGAAGGTGCGGAAGCGGTCGCCGCTCGACTCTCGAAGCTGAAACGTAAGGGAATTGTTGGAGTAAACATCGGTAAGAATAAGGATGTGGCGATCGAGGCGGCGACTGAGAATTATCTCACGTCGTTTAATCTTCTCGCCGATCACGCCGACTACGTGGCGATCAATATTTCCTCGCCTAATACGCCTAATCTCAGAGAGTTGCAGAGGTATGAGAATCTCGATGAGTTGCTTGGGACACTTTCGCGAGCCGCAAAGAATAGGGTCCCGCTGCTTGTGAAGATCGCACCAGATCTTTCCGAAACTGAGATCGAGTCGGCCGTCGGCGTCTGCTTGAGATATGAGATCGCCGGGATGATCGCGACCAATACAACAATCAGTCGAGACGGATTGACCTCGAAGAATATTGAGAGTATCGGGGCTGGCGGGCTTAGCGGACGCCCGCTGCGGCAAAGAGCGACGGAGGTAATTAAAACGGTGTATCGGTATTCGAAAGGCAAGCTCCCGATAATTGGAGTCGGCGGTGTATTCACGGGAGATGACGCGTTTGAAAAGATCGCGGCCGGGGCATCGTTGGTACAGGCCTACACGGGATTCATTTATCGTGGGCCGATGTTCGCAAAGGATGTGAACAAGCGCCTCGCTCAGATTCTGAAAGAACGAGGATTTTCCACGATGGATGAAGCAGTCGGAAGCGGCGTTTCGAACGGGTAATCCTACTACCGATTGTTTGACTATGGTCTCCCAGCCGATATAATACAAGGTTTGTGCCTGTGAACGGTTTTGTGCCTGTTCCTGACCATTGAAATGAACATCGATCTCAACAGCTTTGAAAGGGAGAAAGCGATCGATGAAATGCTGCCGATCGGGGCTGTCGACCTTGATCTTGAGAATGCGAGGGTCGTCTCGCCGGTCACGCTTACGGGCAAGGCGTTCAAGACTTCTCGAGTAACTGCCATCATGGGCAGGTTGGCGGGTACCGTCGAGATCGATTGTGACCGTTGCCTGAGGCCGGTTCAAAGTCAGTTCGATTTTGCGCTCGATCTCGAGTTTATCGCTAAGAACCAGATAGGGGGCGCGACGAACCTTGAGCTTCATTCGAATGATCTGAAGCTTGACGCGATAGAAGGCAGCTACCTTGATCTTGAGGAGATCGCGAGGGAGCAGATCGTGCTCGATCTGCCACAGCAGTTTTTTTGCCAAGATGATTGCAAAGGGTTGTGCGAGAAATGCGGCACCGACCTGAATTTGAATGATTGCGATTGTGAAGATAATGAGATCGATCCGCGATGGGCGGCGCTCAAGAATCTGAATTAGAATTTTCTTAACGAGATCGAGGGATCTCAGGAGCTTACAATGCCAAATCCAAAACGACGACATTCCCACGCACGTACTCGCGAACGCCGCGCTCACGATGCCTTGACCGTACCGCAGTTCTATCTTGACAAAGATACTGGCGAGCCAAAGAAGCCGCACCGCATTGACCCGAAAACCGGAATGTACAAGGGCCGACAGATAATCGACGTCAAAGACGCCGAGTAGGGCTTTTGAGTTTTCGAATCGATTCGGTTCTAATTTCATCAATGACTCAACTCAACGCGGGCATCATCGGGATGGGCCACTCGTATCCGGAGGGCATTTTGACCAATGCCGATCTGGAGAAGATCGTGGAAACCTCCGATGAGTGGATAACTTCGCGCACCGGTATCAAACAGAGGCACAAGGCTGCCGCTAACGAGTACACCTCGCAGTTCGGAACCGCCGCCGCTAAGCAGGCGATCGAACGAGCCGGATTGAAGCCTGAGGATATCGACATCATCGTCTGCGCGACGACAACGCCTGACCAAATAATGCCTTCTACAGGTGCCTTGATCCAGGCTCAACTCGGAGCGGTCAACGCGGCGGGTATGGACGTTTTCGCTGCCTGTTCGGGATTTCTTTATGGGATCACGATGATCGAGTCAATGATCCGTACCGGAGCGATCAAGTATGCCCTGGTGATCGGGGCTGAAGTATTGACCAAGTACGTCAATTATACCGATCGTGGAACCTGCGTGATCTTCGGCGACGGAGCGGGTGCGGCAGTGCTCGGACCGGTTGGCGAAGGGAAGGGAATTCTCGCAACCAAGATCAGATCCGACGGCCGTTATGAGGAGCAGCTCTATGCTCCCGGCGGCGGTACTAAGCTCGGTACCAGCCACAAAACGATCGACGACGGCGAACACTTCTTTAAAATGAAGGGGA
>JBDSLC010000029.1:0-40152 GCA_039916585.1 Pyrinomonadaceae bacterium
TTGCGAAAGACCGGAACGCGGAGTCTTAAGATCGCATATCCGGAAATGCCCGAAGCTGAGCGAAACCGTCTTCTACGCGCGACTTTTGAGAGCTTGGGACGCGTCCTGGGAGAGGTGAGCCAGTTTCCGAAGTACTCAAAAGGGAAAATGGCCTCGATGGTCGATTTCAATCTTGACGAATATACTCGGGCGCTTTACGAACAGGTCAAACGTGAGAAACGAGGCGTCCTCATCACCACGGGACATCTAGGCAACTGGGAACTCCTCGTTCAAACCTTCGCCGTCTGGCACGAGCCGATGTCATATCTTGCGCGCCCGATCGATAACTCGCTCATCGAAGACCTTACCGTCGCGATGCGGACAAAGTTCGGCAACACCCCGCTCAACAAGACCAATTCCGCGCGCACAGCGATAAGATCTCTCCGCGAGGGGCAGATCGTCGGCGTATTGGCCGACGTGAACGCTCACCCGAAGGAGGGTGTGTTCGTACCATTTTTCGGGGTCGAGGCTTGTACGACTGCAGGGCCGGCAACGCTCGCGATAAGAACAAATGCGCTACTGTTCCCGATCTTCTGCGTGTATGATCACGAGGCGGACAAATACAAGATCGTTCACGGCCAGGCTGTCGAACCGGCGAGTACGGGAGATCGGGAAGCTGACATTGCTGCAACGACCGCAGCCTATACGGCGGAGATCGAGAAGATCATTCGCGAATATCCAGATCAGTGGCTCTGGATCCACAAGCGATGGAAAACCCGACCGAAGGGCGAACCGTCACTCTATTAACAACCTATGAAACGAATTCTCCTCGTTCTCTTATTACTTGCCGTCCCGGCTCTCGGACAGCAGCGACTACTAGTGATCGGCGGCGGCGAACGTCCGCCCGACGCGATGAAAAAGTTCGTCGAATGGAGCGGCGGAGCGAAGTCGCGGATCCTTGTCATCACGTGGGCGAGCGGTGTTCCGGACGAGAGTTATTCATCGCTCGAGAAAGCCTTTCAGACATCCAATGCAGGCCTCGTTGAGCATGCGCCGATCCGGCCGTTGGATGGAGAAAAACGGGCAAAGTTTATCGAGCAGCTAAACAGTGCCTCGGGTGTGTTCTTCTCGGGCGGCGATCAGAATCGCATCATGGATGTCCTTGCTGACGGAGCTCTCTTGCAGACGATCAGATCCAAGTACAATTCCGGCACGCCCTTCGGCGGGACAAGCGCGGGGGCAGCCGTGATGTCGGACCCGATGATGACCGGGGAAGCCGATCTGAAGGTGCTAGACGGAACGAAGGTCGGCGTTCGGAAGGGGCTTGGGTTTGTGCCGAACGTAATCTTCGATCAGCACTTTTTCGTCCGGCAGCGGCACAACCGGCTCTTCGGACTGATACTTACAAACCCAAGGATGCTAGGCGTGGGCATTGATGAAGATACTTCAGTACTGATCGAAGACAATCGCCATCTGACGGTTGTCGGTAAGACTCAGGTGATGTTCGTAAGCTCGAAAAACGGGACGCAGCCTTTTTCGCTAAGTTTTCTCAAGGCTGGTGAGCGTTTCGATCTAAAGAAGTTAAAGGCTTTGAAATAGAGAGGACATTCGGATCATGACGAAATTATCGCCGTCAGTTCTTTTCGCTCTTTTGGCGTTGAGTTGTGCTCAACCGGCCAAGGATCCGTTTGCGGGAACTTGGGTCGACCTTTCGCACGACTTCGGCGACGAGACGATCTACTGGGTCACGGCCGAACCGTTTAAGCGAACTACGGTTGCGGAAGGCAAGACGGAAGCGGGCTATTACTATTCGGCCTACAACTTCTCCGGAGCCGAACACGGCGGTACCCATCTCGACGCTCCGATCCATTTCGCGGAAGGGAAGAAAACCATCGACCAACTCGAGATCAGCCAACTCGTCGGGCAGGGTGTGAAGATCGACGTCTCATCGAAGGCAGCGGCGAACGTCGACTACCAGATCACCGTTGCAGATATTCAGGCGTGGGAAACCGCGAACGGAAAGATCCCCGAGTGGGCGATCATCCTGTTTCAAACTGGGTTCGCAGCCCGCTGGCCGGACAAGAAAACCTATCTTGGTACCGATCAAAAGGGATCCGAGGCCGTCAAGGATCTGCATTTCCCCGGGCTTCATCCCGACGCGGCGAAGTGGCTGATCGAAAATCGAAAATTCAAGGCCGTGGGGCTCGACACCGCGAGCATCGACTACGGCCAATCGACCAAATTCGAAACCCACGTCGCCCTAATGACAAACAACATCCCGGCGTTCGAGAACGTCGGCGATATGAGCAAGCTTCCGGCAAAGGGTTTTCAGGTGTTTGCGTTCCCTATGAAGATCAAAGGCGGCTCAGGCGGCCCCCTGCGGATCGCCGCTCTTTTAGCACCCCACTAAGTATATGACTACCCGACGTTCCTTTTTAACTGGTCTTTCCGCAGGCGCCGGTATTCTTGCGACAGCTTCTATTTTGCGAGCGGACTCTACGGCACTTCTCGATCACTTTCTAGAAGCTACTCGTAGTCGAGATCCGGAAGAGGTCGCCTCAGATGAGCGAATCTGGGCAGACATACGTAAAGGCTTTGATCTGCCTGAAGGGATCCTCAACCTCGACAACGGTTACAGTAACCCGCTTTCGAGGGTCGTAATGAACGATCTCATTGAGAAAACGAAGCACGTAGAGCAACTTCCGGGAAAACGCGTAGAGTCGCTCTACGACGAGGTGACCGTGCCGCAAGTTATCGCCGGGCTGGGACGGATCCTTGGTGTTCCGGCCGACGAGTTAGGGTTAGTGCGTAACGCTACCGAGGCCCTCGACACAGTCATCCTGGGATTAACGATGAAACCCGGTGATGAGATCCTTTGCTGCACACACGATTACTACGCAATGCTCGACGCGATCGAACAGCGTCGAAAGCGGGACGGCATTAGCGTTAAGATACTTCAGCCACCTGCTCCGGCTCGATCTTTGGACGCACTCGCTGACCTCTATGTTTCCGCCATTACCCCGAGAACCAAGCTCGTCCTCGTCACCCACGCAAGCAACATGACGGGGCAGATATATCCGGTAAAACAGATAGCGGCAGCCGCTCACAAGGTCGGAGCGGAGGTCCTGGTCGACGGGGCGCAGACCATGGCTCTCGTTGACTATCTGATCCCGGACCTTGATTGCGATTATTATGGAGCGAGTCTCCATAAGTGGCTGATGGGCCCGGTTGGCGCGGGTGTTTTATGGATGCGCAAACAGAACGTGCCCAAGATTTGGCCACTTGTTCCCTCGCCGGGGCATGCGAAAGGAATGATGAAATATTCCTGGTCCGGTACATACCCTGAGTTCATATCCGCCTCCGTCGCCAAATCGATCGAGTTTCACGAAAAGCTGGGCGCGTCTATCAAGGAAGCTCGTTTGCGATACCTAACTCTATATTGGCGACAGAAAGTAGAGCCGTGGCCGGGGGTTAAATTCTACACATCGAAAGCGCCTGAAGCTTCATGCGGGCTTGGTATCTTCGAATGGAACGGCGTGGACCTCGGAGCGGTTCAAAAGCAACTTTGGGAGAAGGAAAAGATTCTTGTCCAGTTCATGACCGACTATTCCGGTCGCGACCCCAAGCTTAAAGGATTACGGGTTACGCCGAATATTTACAATTTGACCTCCGAACTCGATTTATTCGTAAGTAAGCTAATGATGGCCGCTGCGGTCTCGTCCAGCTAACTGAGCAATCCTCACATGTAACAATTGCGCTATGTTCCCGATGCTCGACAAATTGCTGTTCAAAGCCAGCGATTACTGATAACCTCTGTTTAACGGGAGCTTTGTTGCCCCGCATTTTAGCTACACCCCACACCCGCCCCTCTCGGCAACCAAGTTCATGGTCGACCGCTTCTCCCCACGAGACAGGCTTTACCTGATCGTATCCTCACTAATTACAATTTCGATCGCTTCGCTTGCGCTGGTCGGCTGGGGGGCAGAGATCGATCTGCTGAAATCAGTAGTCAGCGGTTTTCCTAATATGAAGCCGATCACGGCTGTCTGCTTCCTGATATTGGGAACCGGGTTTCTGGCTGCATCTCTCGGACCGAAGAGATCCTTCGGGCTAATGACGGCCCGGTCACTCGGGATCCTGATCGCGCTGATCGGGCTGGCAGTACTGGCCTCCTACGCGTTCACGCTGCCTGGTCTTTCCGGGACGCTCGTTCTCGGCGACACGGCTGGCTGGCAGTTGGCTCAGGATCACCGAATGTCTCCGCACGGGGGCGTGAGCTTCCTGCTCACAGGTCTCGCTCTGGCAGCCTTCTCCTCTCGCAAGGCGGCTTGGCTGAGCGCTCCGTTCGCTCTTGCGGCGCTGACGGTGACATACGCCGCGATGTTGGGGCAACTTTACCACGCGGATTATTTCTACGGCGTGAACAAGATCAACAGCATGGCGCTGCATTCCGCCTTCCTCTTCGCCGTCAACTCAGCAACCCTTATCGCCGTCAATCGCAACTGCCGCCTGGTTCGCCTCATCTCGTCAACGAGCCTCGGGGGTCAGGCCGTCCGCCGGCTTCTCCCGGTCGTTATCCTTGTTCCTACTTTCGTCGGATGGGTCACAGTGATAGGTCAGGAGAGGGGTTTCTACGACACGGGGTTTGGCTCGGCGATGTTTACCCTCATCCTGGTCGCGGTGATGGCGGGCGTCGTCTTGTTCTACGGACAGGCCATGCACGCATCCGACCGAAAACGCCTTATCGTCGAAGCCGATCTGGCGGAAAAGGAGATGCGATATCGCGAACTCTTTGATTACAGCCAGGGAATGATTTGCATCCACGATCTCGACGGCAATCTCCTGACCGTCAACAAGGCGGGGCTGCAACTACTCGGCTACGATGAACACGAAATGACTGGTCGGAGCCTGTTCGATTTCATGCCCGCAGAACTGAGATCGACATTCGACGCATACATCAGACAGGTAACTCACGAGGGGATCGCGCAAGGTCTCTTGGAACTCAAGACGAAGGGTGGGAAGACCATCACCGTGCGCTTCCAGAACATCCTTGCGACTGAAGCCGGCCGGGATCCTTACGTGCTCGGCCATGCGATTGACGTCACCGAGCTTGTCGAGGCACAACAACAGTTGCGTGAACTTTCGCTGACTGACGAGCTGACCGGGCTCCTGAACCGGCGTGGCTTTCTGACGCTTGCCGAACAGCAGCTCAGGCTCGAGCGGCACGCGGGAACCGCACGCGGGCTCACGCTCTTGTTCGGGGATATGGACGGCCTTAAAACGATCAATGATACCCTTGGACACGAAGCCGGATCCGAGGCGATCGTCTCCCTTGCACAGGTCTTGACATCGGTAGTGAGAAGCTCCGATCTGGTGGCTCGATGGGGCGGCGACGAGTTCGTCATTCTTTCAGTTGGGGCGGCCGAAGATAATATTCGGCTTATGTTTGAGAGAATCGAGACGGCCATAGCGGAATACAACGATACAAGCGGAAAGGCGTATCAGGTCGCGTGCAGTATTGGCGTTGCCCCCGTCACGCTGGACGGTAACAGAAGTTTTGAAGAAATGATCAGCGAGGCCGATCAGGCTATGTACATGGAAAAGAAGCGTAGGAAGGCGAAACGCGCGAATGATGCCGATACGACTGCTCTTCAGTCTTCGGACCTTGTGCCCAACTCCCTCGCCTGGTATTGATCGACTGGGTTTGCTGTGTTGTGCAAGCTTTTCATTCCTGCTCCAACTGAATTAGTTTGCCCACGTCAGAAGCATTCCGATAGCAGCCGCGAACATGACTAAGGCTGCTAGCCAGCCGATTATGTTCGTGGCAACTCCATTCGTCCGCGCACCCATCACCCTTTTGTTATTTGCCACGAGCATTACGACGACCAGCATCGGCGGCGCTACGACGCCATTGATCACGGCCGTCCAGAAAAGAGCGGTGATAGGGTTGATTCCGAGAAAATCGATCACAACGCCGACCAATGTCGAAAGCGCAATGAATCCATAGAATTTCATTGCGTGCCGCGGGGTTTCGTCGAGGCCTGAAGGCCATCCAAGTGTCTCTGCAACCGCGTATGCGGCAGAGCCTGTCAGCACCGGAACAGCTAGCAACCCGGCACCGATTAACCCGATCGCGAACAAGACCGTCGCCATATCCCCTGCGAGCGGACGCAAAGCCTGGGCCGCTTCGGTAGCTGACTGAATACTGGTTTGCCCTGAAACATGGAGTGTCGCTCCCGCAGCAAGAATTACAAAATAGAACACGACGTTACAAAAGATCATCCCGATAATGGTGTCGATCTTTTCTTTTTTGATCTCTTTATCGGTAGCACCTTTTCGCTCGGACAGTTTCGCCCGGCCTTCACTCTTTTCTTCTTCGACCTCCTCGCTCGCTTCCCAAAAGAACAGATACGGAGAGATCGTTGTTCCGAGGATCGCGACTATGGTGGTTATGTACTCGCTGGTAAAAGAAATCTGCGGGACGAGCGTCGCATGAAATACTGCAGACCAGTCCGGCTTTGCCAGAAAGGCTGCGATCACATATGCGAAAAGAGAAACAGTCAGCCACTTAAATACGCGGACGATCAGGTGATAAGAGCCCCACACCTGAAGTGCGACGATCGCCAACGCGATGGGTATCACCATCACCGAGATCGGGATCGGAACAAATATATTTATCGCCGCCGAGATCGCAGCGATGTCAGCACCGGCGTTTATCGTATTTGCGATGACAAGGCCGATAACCGTGGGATACAGCAGCCATTTCGAGTAATAGCGCCGAAGAACACCAGCCAGCCCACGACCTGAGCACATTCCGATCTTCGCACAGATGTGCTGCACGACGATCATCAACGGCAGGGTGATGATCGCAGTCCACAGCGTGGCAAACCCGAGCGCCGCACCTGCCTGCGTATAGGTTCCGATCCCCGACGGATCGTCATCCGAAGCCCCAGTGATCAGCCCCGGCCCGAGGCGGTTTAGGAAGTTCTTTATCGGATTGTTATTTCGATCCATATCATAGACCGAATCTATTGCTGCTTTCTCGCCTGTGACTGAACCGCCGTGATCGCGACCGCGTCAACAATATCTTCAGCTTTGCAACCTCGCGAGAGGTCGTTACAAGGCCGGTCGAGTCCTTGCAGGATGGGGCCGATCGCGGTGCCGCCGGTGAGGCGTTCGGTGAGTTTGTAGGAGATGTTGCCGGAGTTAAGGTCTGGGAAGATCAGGACGTTCGCGCGCCCGCCGACCGGAGAGCCTGGGGCTTTCGAAGCTGCGACGGACTTGATCAACGCTGCGTCCGCCTGGAGTTCGCCGTCGATCGCCAGGTCCGGCATACGGGCCCTAACCGTTTTCGTTGCTTCAATTACCTTATCTATTGACGGGTGATTTGCGCTCCCCTTGGTCGAGAAAGAAAGCATCGCGACTCGCGGCTCGGCTTGCAGCAACGCTCGGCAGGAATCAGCTGAGGCGATCGCGATCTCGGCGAGCTCGCCCGCGTCTGGAGCGATCACCACTCCGCAATCCGCATAGATCATCGCGCCCTTCTCGCCGAACTTTTTGTCGGGAACGACCATTAAAAAGAAACTAGATACCGTCTTGAACCCTTGCTTTACACCGATGCATCGCAGGGCGGCGGCGACTGTATGCGCGGTTGTGTTCGTAGCTCCCGCTACCGAACCATCTGCACGCCCTTCTCGGACAACAAGATTCCCAAAGTAAAGCGGATCCTTGATCGCCTGCTCCGCTTCTTCGAGCGTCGTCCCTTTCGCCCGTCGCATGTCGTAATAGAGGGTCGCGAACCGCGCCACATCTTTCGATTTGCGATGATCCAAGATCTCGACGCCGTTAAGATTAACGGACGCATTAGAAGCTAGCCTGCGAATGTTTTCCTCGTTACCGATCACGGTGACCTTGGCGATCGAGTCTCGAGAACACACCTCGGCAGCCTGAAGGGTTCGAATATCTTCGCCTTCGGGAAGTACGATGTGCTGAAGATCAGCCGCAGCACGTTTGCGGATATTTTCGAGGATCATTGTGCGCTAGCCCGCGCGTTAGCAAGGGCGATACTGCCAAGTCGAACGTTTCGCCTTTGCTTACGCGCGGGCTTGAGCATGAAGTTAGCACACAACGCGAAAGCCATAAACTTGCACAAATACCAGGTTGTTCTTAGACTTAGGGAAACTCAAGGTCAGATGAAGAAAATGGCAGCGATTGAAAAGCCGAAAACCAAGTTAAAGCGTCGTGAGGCTCGTGGCAGGATGGGCAATTTCCTGATGTTCCTGCCGAACATGGTCAGGCTTCTAGGCGGCTTGCTAAAGGATGCTCGCGTTCCGGGTGCTGAGAAGGCTCTCTTCGTCGCCGCGATCGTTTATGTCATCTCTCCGCTTGATTTCATCCCCGACGTTTTTCCATTCATCGGACAGGTAGATGACCTATATGTCGTTGCCCTGGTTCTTCTGCGCCTCTTGAACCGCACTGATGCGTCGGTAGTTCGCCAGCATTGGTCGGGCGGCGGCGACATCGTATCCTTGGCAGATTCCATTGCCAGCATCGCCCCAATGCTGCTTCCCAAACGCGTTGCCCGCGTGCTTTCCTCACGGGTCGAACTTGCCCCGGCGGGCGAGTTGTTGAAGGGAATCGGCAAGAATGGTAAGCCCCTCGTTAAAGAGATCCCCCAGCCGGAACCCGCACAAAAGATCAAGGTCGACTCCGCCTCGTCGATGACGAACTAAACAATTTCTGGATTGAGCCTTTGTTTACAACTATATACGGCTAGACCAGTAATTTAGAAGAAACCAGTTTGGATTCCGGTGCCGAGTCTTGGCTATAATTGTCTCATTCAAGCAAGACGGGTGCGAACTGTTTTTATATGTTCGAACGATACACAGAACGATCTCGCAGGGTTATATTTTTCGCGCGGTATGAAGCGTTACAATACGGTTCGCCCGTTATCGCTCCTGAACATATCCTCTTGGGGTTGGTTCGCGAAGATAAGACAATCACCAACCGTTTCTTTGCCTTTCGTTATAACCTGACAGCCGATTCCATTCGTAAAGAGATCGAGGACCGCATCACGGTTCGCGATCGAATGCCGCAGACCGCTGAACTCCATCTTTCCGCCGAGACCAAGAAGGTTCTTTTTTACGCTAACGAGGAAAGCCGCGGCCTGAAGAGCCGCACGATCGGGCCCGAGCATCTGCTCATGGGATTGATCCGCGAAGAAAGCTCACTGGCGGCAGAGATCCTGATAAAGTTCGGGCTTCGGGCTCAGGATGTACGTGACGTGCTCGTTAAGAGTGCGGCAAATACGCCGCTGTACACCCCTCGGAATGAGCGTTTGAATGAAAAGGATAAGGATAAGGACGAACAGCCGAAGCAGTCCTCTCTGCAAGAGTTTACTCGCGACCTGACGGACGATGCTTCCCAAGGAAAATTCGACCCGCTCGTCGGCCGCTCGGCGGAAACAGAACGGCTGATCGAGATCATTTGTCGCCGGACGAAGAACAACCCCGTGCTGATCGGTGAGGCGGGAGTTGGCAAGACCGCGATCATCGAGGGCCTAGCGCAGCGAATCGTCGACCGCGACGTGCCCACCTATCTTGCGGGCAAACGCATCTTGGCACTCGACCTCTCTTCGGTAGTTGCGGGAACAAAATACCGGGGCCAGTTCGAAGAGCGTCTGAAGAAGATATTGGCCGAGCTTCAAGAAACCCCGGATAACATTGTCTTCCTTGATGAGATCCACACGCTTGTCGGAGCAGGGTCCGCCGAAGGAACACTCGACGCTGCAAACATTCTGAAGCCGGCGCTTTCACGTGGTGAGATCCAGGTGATCGGAGCTACAACGCCATCAGAATATCGTCGCTCGATCGAAAAGGACCGTGCTCTGGAACGGCGATTTCAGTCGGTCAAGGTCGATCCCCCCAATGAGAAAGAAGCTGTCGAGATCGTCAGAGGCGTTGTCGGACGGTACGAAGCTTTTCACCAGATACGATACTCAGCCGAAGCGATCGAAGCTGCGGTATATCAGTCGAGCCGGTACATAGCTGACCGGTTTCTACCGGACAAGGCGATCGACGTCCTCGACGAGGCTGGCTCGCGAGCCAAACTCCGCTACCAGCACGAAAATTCCGGAGAGCCATCGTGGAAGGAGACGGTCGAGAACTGGAAGCGAATCGCCGCCAAGGAAGAACAGCTTATTTCCTACGAGCTGAAAACCATCGACGATAATTTTTTCGGAGTCGAGGTCACGAAAGACGACGTTGACGATGTCATCGCCCGCTGGACGGGAATTCCTGTCGCGTCGATCAAGCAGGAAGAGGCGAAGAAGCTGTTGGAGATAGAGTCTGAACTCCAGAAACGGATCGTTTCACAGCGGCCTGCTATCTCCGCCCTTGCACGCGCCATTCGCCGCTCCCGAGCCGGGTTGAAGAATCCCAGCAAGCCTGTTGGTTCATTCCTCTTCCTTGGTCCCACCGGAGTCGGGAAGACCGAGGTCGCTAAAACTTTGGGCTCATTTCTTTTTGGATCCGAACGCTCCCTCATCCGATTTGATATGAGCGAATTCATGGAGAAGCATGCGGTTTCCAAATTCATCGGCTCGCCTCCGGGATACGTCGGACACGAAGAAGGCGGACAGCTGACCGAAAAACTGCGCCGTGCGCCCTATTCGATCGTGTTGTTCGACGAGATCGAAAAAGCTCATCCGGATGTCTTCAACATTCTTCTGCAGGTGTTTGAGGACGGCGTCATCACCGACGCCCACGGCAACACGGTCGACTGCAAGCACGCGATCTTCATAATGACGTCGAACATAGGAGCTCGTTTTATCCAGAAGCGCGGTAATCTCGGCTTCCAAAACGGCGGCGACACCTCGCGCGAAAAGATGGAAGATCAGGTAATGTCGTCGGTAAAACAGACATTCGCCCCCGAGTTCATTAACCGGCTCGACGAGATAATCATTTTCGATGAACTGACCGAGGAAGACCTTTCGCAGATCATCGATCTCCAGATCGTAAATCTGAACTCGGTGATCGGTGCCCGAAGCCTGACCGTCCGACTCTCTGATGACGCACGTAAGTGGTTGATCGAGAAAACGATCGCCGATCGAAGTTACGGGGCGCGTCCGCTGAAGAGAGCAATTCAGAAGTTTATTGAGGACGAGCTTTCCGAAGCGTTGATCCAAGGCGACATCGTGGAGGGTTCGGATATCGAAGTCGGACTCAACGAAGGCCGTTTCGTGTTCCGCTCGACGGTGCCCGAAATATCCGAAGCCGTTAGCAGCTCTTAACTCCCAAGGGCTTTTCCGACTTTAATTGTCGGCGAGCACTTTCGGCTCGATCGACCCACGCAGATCGCAATGGCCGCCGTGGGCACTATCGCCAAGAACGGGCCGTCGCTGAACATAAAATGTGCAGTGACGCTTTTTGCATCCGCTCAGCACCGCAATTTTCACGGTAAAACCCCCGTATTTACTGAAGTATGGAGTATGCCCGCTCCTGAAAGGAGACCTGCGTATCGATAACCGCATTTAGATCAGTTGTTTGCAGCCGTTCGATAACTCTAAGGTGCTCTCGGTGGACCGGAATCGCGTGCATCAACACCCTGCACTTCGCGCTGTTTCGCACAGCTAGACCTGGTTTCTCCTTTTCTGTTTGCGCGATTTTGTCTGTATAATTCGTAAGTTTGACACGGTGTACGGCAATGCAACCTAAGCTTAGAGCGCAGAATCTTAGGTAGAGTACTTATACCGCCGTTGTAATGCCGTCTTTGTTTAAGATATTCTGAACTTTATTATTCAGCGGAAGACGGTATTGAAAGCTCTCCTCGGCTTTCATCACGCACATATTTAAGGGATTAGCGTTTTTATGCGAATTTTGAGCGCACTGGGACTTGTTCTATTGAGTCTGGCAGTATCAACGACTCCGGTCCTTGCAGGGGAAACGAAGAAGGCGGAACCGTCCGTCTCCGAATCCTTACAACAAATTGTTGAAACCGTGGATATCCAGGGTAATCGACGTCTACGTGACGACGATCTTTTGTATTATATCAAGACGCGCCCGGGCGATACGTATGATCCCGCTGCTCTTGAACGTGACCTCCGCGAGCTGATCTCTCTAAATTTTTTTGACAAGGCGGCTACGCGGGTCCTTACCACTGAAGGCGTCCGCGGCGGCGTCAATGTTATCTTTGAGGTCCGCGAACTTCCGATCATCCGCGATCTCCTATTTACCGGCAGCAAAACGATCCCCGAAGCTGACATCCTTAAGGAGTTTCGCGAGAAACGGATAGGTATCTCGAAAGAGTCAGTCTACGATCCGGTCAAGGCTCGAAACGCAACGCGATTGCTTCGCGAAATGCTTTCCGCAAAGGGTTACCCGAATGCGGTGGTCACCGTTGCTGAAGAGGAAGTTTCGGCAACCTCCATCGCCCTTACATTCAACGTTGAACAAGGCAATCGATCACGCATTGTAGAGATCGACTTTGTCGGAAATGAGAAGTTTAGTGACGGCGAGTTGAAGGCGGCGATGCTCTACGTTAAAGAGCATGGCCTTATCTCGCGATTTAAAGGCCAGGACATTCTGCACCTCGAGAAACTTCAGGCCGACCTGCAAAGGAACGTTCGACAGTACATGTGGTCAAAGGGGTACTTTCAGGCCCGTATCGGCGAGCCGGAGGTCGTTGGCCTTGGCATCAAACGTACCGACTTTATTCCGCTTATCACGTTGCCGCTGCCGCTGATCTCATCGAAGGACGATACGCTAAAGATCGTCGTTCCTGTCACAGAGGGACGCGTATTTCGTGTCGGGGCTCTCAAAGTAGAAGGGAACTCGATCTTCTCTGAACAGCAGATCCTGGCGTTCATGGGCCTGAAAACCGGCGAGATCGTTAACGGTAAGAGAATTTCCGATGCAGTTTACGAGGACATGAAGAAGCTGTACGGATCGCAGGGATTCGTGCAGTATGACGCGGAGTTCGAACCGGAATTCAAGGACAATCCAAGCAACGCTAAAGAAGGTATCGTTGATATCAGCATCACTATCAACGAAGGCAAGCAGTTCACCCTTCGACGTCTTGAATTTACCGGTAACACATTTACGCGCGACCGCGTTCTCCGTCGTGAATTCCTGCTAAACGAAGGCGATATCTACAATCAGAATTGGCTTGAGATCTCCCTCAGGCGCCTCGATCAAACGCAATACTTTGACCCCATCGATAAAGATCAGGACGTCGAGACGCGTACCGACGAAGAGCAGGGCGACGTCGACCTGAATGTAAAGGTTCGAGAGAAGGGACGGCAGCAGATATCGTTCAACGGCGCTGCCGGCGGACTTGGCGGATCGTCGTTCGGCCTTGAATATTCGACCAACAATCTCGCCGGACGGGGTGAGACCTTATCATTCCAGGTCGGCATAGGAAATCGGCAGCAAAGTCTTCAGTTCACATACCAAGAACCGTATTTCCGCGATCGGCCGATCTCTGTCGGATTTTCAGTCTTTGCATCGCGTTATAAGTTTTTCGGTGAAGGTACCTTCCTGACTCAGAATCAGGACCTTTTGGACGACCTCACCTTTGATCCGTTGGCGTCGATCAGGGTGGACGAGAGCAATCTCTTCACCCAAAAAACCTACGGAGCGAATGTCTTTATGACCGCGCCGTTATCCGAACTCTTCTTTAGGAAGCGACGCTTCACACAGTTCTCGCGTGTCGGTCTTACATATCAGTTCAGTGCGACGTCGATCACCGACCCTCCGGTCAATGAATCCGCCGATCCTGCCCAAAGGATCCCGATCATCTATGCGATCCCGAGTATCCTGACTAGCCGATTAACGGGGACATTTGTATATGACACCCGCCAGCCGGCTGCGAACGGGATCGATACGGTCGGTGGGTCGCAGCTTTCGATGTCGGTTGGATTTGCGGGACTTGGCGGTGACGTCAGAACGATCTCCCCAACTGTGAGCTACTCGCGGTTCATGCCGATGCGTCGGAAGAAATCGAAAAACCCAGAGGTATTCGCTTTCCGCATTCTCGCCGGTTCGACCCGATCGTTCGCGATCTCGGACGCGATCCGAAACGCTAATTCGCTGTCTTACATAGGCGGCATTCCGGCGTACGAACGCTATTACCTCGGAAGTGAGAACGACATCCGCGGTTACAACTCGCGTTCGCTTGGACCCGTAGCTACCTTCGAAACATACGTTACTAGTCGTAACGTCACGGTCGCATCGAATGCGTCGGGAACGCCTGTGGCACCGCTGGGATTTCCGGCGGGTTCGCCTATCCTCTCGGAGATGGCGCAGCTCGGTAATTTGACTGGGTTTGATGGGGCGAATCCGGCACTCTTTTCGCGTACTTATCGGTTCATCGGCGGTGATACTCAGTTACTGGGCAATTTTGAATACCGTATCCCGATCTTCGGACCGGCGACGATGGCAATTTTTGCCGACGTCGGAAGCGTCTTCAATTTGCAAAAGACCGGCACCCAGATCATTAACAGTGAATTTCTGGAGGATGATCGGTTGATCGGTGCGGGACGCTTATCGGCTCTAAGTCTGACAAATGCCCCTGTTCTCGAAAGCATCTACGGTTCATTGCTGTATTACAACAACCGCCTCTTGACGAAAACAGAGTTTCGCAATTTGTTCTGCGGCGGAAATCGGCTCGGATGCCCGACCAGCCTTCCGGGTGGTGTTGATCAGTTTTATCTTCGCGGCGAAGTGCAGCAGAATTCGCTTCTCAAGGTCGACGACGCGGTTTTCAGCAAGATCGGCGACTTTAAGGCCAGTGTCGGTGTTGAGCTTCGAGTTCAGGTCCCAATCGTCAATGTTCCGTTCCGGCTGATCTACTTTTATAACCCGAACGCGAAATTTGGCGTAACAGAGGAACTGCCCGGGATATTCTTGCCTGGCAAGCGAAACGGGTTCCGATTTACGGTCGGAAGGACCTTCTAAGCCGTAACACGGAAAAATTGACATCGAATCCGCGATGAAATAGGATAACGCTCTTGCAGTTTTTTCATCGCCGGGCAACATTTTAGGTAAATTTTGTTTCAAACAATGTTATCGGACATAGCCGAAAAAGGCATGGCCACGTTAGTTCGAAGGAGTTAATCAAGAAATCAATGAAGAGAATCAGTTTAGTAGCCGCATGCCTTACTTTTGTGGCAATTTTCGCCGGATCCGCTATGGCTCAGGCCGGAGCAGCCCCGGTAGGAGCAGGTAAGATCGGACTTGTCGTGGTTGAAGAATTTGCGGCAGAGAAAGGCGGTATCGCCAAATATAAGGCCGCTCTGACGGCCCTGGATAAAGAATTCGAGCCCATGAACACTAAGCTTCGGACCGCTGCGACGCGCTATCAAACGCTTGGTGCCGAGATCGAGAAGCTCCGTCAGCCGCCTCCGGCAGGTGTTCCGATGCCCGCTGCGAATCAGTCCCAACTCGCAGCTAAGGCCGACGAGCTTCAGAACCTTGAAAAGCAGATCAAGCGTGACCAGGAGGACGCGAAAGCTCAGTACGAGCGTCGTTCGGGTGTCGTCGTTGGTCCGATCTACCAGGACATAATGAAGGCCCTCAACGAATATGCCAAGAAAAATGGCTATGCGGTGATCTTCGACGGCGTCAAACTCGACCAGGCTCAGATCCTGCTCGGCTTCGACGAGAAGTACAACATCACCCAGGATTTCATCGTATTCTACAACGCACGACCGGCAGGAGCCGCGACTGCGACGACGACCAATCCGTAAGAATCTCGGTCAGTTAAATATCAGGCCGGTGGATATGCCGAGGCACGCCCTCATCATATTCGCCGGCTTTTAGTATAATTGCTCGCTAGAGATGGCCATTTACGATTCAACGGCGATACAGAAGATATTGCCCCACCGATACCCTTTCCTACTGGTCGACAAGATCGTTGAGCTTGAACCGAAAGTTCGCATCGTCGGCATTAAGCAAGTCACCGTCAACGAACAGTTCTTTCAAGGTCACTTTCCCGGTACTCCGGTAATGCCGGGCGTGCTTCAGATAGAAGCCCTTGCACAGGTCGGAGCAATCCTTGCCTTGCGTGAGTTTGAAGACCGCGATTCAAAGATCCCCTTTTTCAGCGGCATCGATTCGGCCAAGTTTCGCCGTCCCGTCGTGCCGGGTGACACCCTCGAACTCGAAGTCATCGCACTCCGGATCGGCAGTAAGATCCAGAAGATGCAGGGCTATGCCCGCGTTAACGGTAACATCACCTGCGAATGCGTCATTATGAGCGTCATCGCCGACCGCCCCAAGGATTAAGCCGATGCCCACGTTCATACACGAAACCGCGATCGTCTCTCCGGACGCACGTCTGGGTGAGAACTGTTATGTCGGGCCGTTTTGTACCGTCGGTGCCGAAGTTACCGTCGGAGCCTCTGTAAGGCTTGACTCCCACGTCGTAGTCGACGGTCGCACCAGCATTGGAGACGGGACACACGTATTCCCCTTTGCGTCTATCGGCCTCGCCCCTCAGGATCTGAAATACGCCGGCGAACCGACTGCGACCGAGATCGGGAAACGAAATCACATCCGGGAATTCGTAACCATCCATCGCGGCACGGCAGGTGGCGGCGGCATGACCAAGATCGCCGACGACAACCTATTCATGGCCCAAGCCCACGTCGCGCACGACTGTCAGATCGGAAGCAACGTCATCATGGCAAACGCCGCAACTCTCGCGGGCCACGTAGAGATCGCAGACCGGGCTAACATCGGGGCCTACTCGGGAGTACATCAGTTCTGTCGAGTCGGTTTGGAAGCCTTCGTCGGCGGCTATTCGGTCGTCGTCAAAGACGCTCCGCCATACGCGATCATCCAGGGAAATCACGCCAAATGCTACGGCCTGAACAAGATCGGCCTAAAACGCCGCGGCTACTCAAAGGAGACGATCGAAAAACTCCATCACGCCTATCACCTGCTGCTCACCGCAAAACTCAACACCAGCCAGGCGGTCGAGCGGATCAAGGAAGAGATCTCAGGATGCGAAGAGGTCGACATCCTGGTTGAGTTTATCGAATCCTCAAAACGCGGCGTCGTGAAATGATCACCGCCGCCGGTTGTGGAGTACCTTAGTGATATCACCCATGCGAAGTCCCTTTTCCTGCAAAAGGATCAGGTAGTGAAACAGTAGGTCGGCCGCTTCATTTTTGAATGCGTCGATGTCATCATCCTTCGCGGCGATAACGGTCTCAACCGCTTCTTCCCCAACCTTTTGAGCGATCATATTTAGCCCGTTAGCAAACAAACTCGACACATACGAACCCTCGGCCCGATCAGACTTTCGGCTGGCGATTACGGCCTCAAGATCAACCAACATCGAAGACGATCCTGAACAGTCACCGAAGCATGTCTCAGCCCCGGTGTGACAGATTGGTCCGCTGGGCCGAGCCTTTATCAGAAGCGTATCGTTGTCGCAGTCCGGAGTGATCGATACGACCTCAAGAAAATTGCCGCTCGTCTCGCCTTTGGTCCATAGCCGCTGCTTAGATCGAGAAAAGAAGCTCACCCGCCTGCTGACCTGCGTTTGCTTCAGTGCTTCGCCGTTCATAAATCCCAACATCAGGACGTCGCCGGTCGCCGCATCCTGCACGATCGCCGGAACAAGTCCGTCGGAATACTTTTCAAAGTCGATGTTCATAGACGCACCTCAACTCCTCGCATTCGAAGAAATTCTTTCAAGTCCGGGATCTGGATCTCGCCGTAGTGAAACACGCTCGCCGCCAGCGCGGCGTCGGCCTTGCCCCTTACGAATACCTCAGCAAAATCGTCGCGGCTTCCGGCCCCGCCTGAGGCGATCACCGGCACCTTGACCGCTTCCGATATCGTCCGAGTCAGTTCTATCTCGAAGCCATCTTTCGTACCGTCCGCGTTCATCGACGTCAGCAGGATCTCGCCCGCGCCCAGTTCGACGCAACTCTTCATCCATTCAACAGCATCGAGTTCGGTCGCGACACGCCCACCGTTCAGAAAAACTCGCCAGTTATCGTCGGTTCTTTTCGCGTCTACAGCCAGTACGATGCATTGCGAGCCGAAATTCTTCGCGGCCGTATCGATCAAAGCAGGGTCACGAACCGCGGCCGTATTGATCGAAACCTTGTCCGCCCCCGCGTCCAGAAGGCGACCGATGTCTTCACTCGAAGATATCCCGCCGCCGACAGTGAACGGAATGTTGATCCGCCGAGAGATCTCGCTAACAAGCGAGGTGAACGTGCCGCGGCCCTCGTTCGTCGCGGATATGTCGAGGAAAACAAGCTCGTCAGCACCGTCGGCCGAATATTTCTCCGCCAACTCGACCGGGTCACCAGCGTCGCGCAAACCGACGAAGTTCGTACCCTTGACGGTCCGCCCGTCTTTCACATCAAGGCACGGAATGACGCGTTTAGCGAGCATATCGTCTCAGCTCCTCGTTGGTGATTCGCCCTTCGTAGATCGCCTTCCCGACGATTACCGCCGAACATCCGACATCCTCCAATCTCTCCACGTCAACGATCGAACTAACACCGCCGCTGGCGATAAGATCAAGCTGCGAAATGGCCGCAAGAATCCTTTCGTAAAGTCCGATGGCCGGACCGCTCATAGCTCCGTCGCTTCCGATGTCCGTGACGAAAGCTTGCCGCACGCCTCGAGCGACTCTCTCGTTCAGCATTTCGATAACATCGACCTGTGTTTCAGTCGCCCAGCCATCGATTGCAACCTTTCCATCCTTCGCATCGGCTCCGAGCAAAAGTCGATCGCCTCCGAACCTGCCAAGCCATCCGAAAAATCTTTCAGGCTCGCGGACGGCGACACTCCCGATATTTGCGATGGCTGCCCCGGCGTCGAGCACCGCCAGAAGATCGTCGTCAGTCTTTATCCCGCCGCCGAAATCTATGGACAGGCTAGTTGCAGACGCAACCCGCTCAAGCATCCGTATATTGGACGGCTTCCCGCTTTTTGCCCCATCGAGATCGACCATATGCAGCCGCCGAAGGCCGACGTCTTCAAATCGCTTTGCGACCTCCAACGGGTCATTGGCATAAATGGTCTTCTGCGCGAAATCGCCGTGCGTCAGCCGCACGCATTTGCCGTCGATGAGGTCGATCGCTGGAATGATCTCGATCATAAATTTAGAAAATTCTCCAGGATGCGTTCTCCGACCTTGCCGGATTTCTCAGTATGAAATTGAACTGCGTGAAAATTCTCGTAAGACAAGGAGGCGGTGAACTTCTCGCCATAGGTGCACGCCGCAGTCGTGTGAGCGCCCGAATCGACGAAGTAGCTGTGGACGAAATAGACGAACTCATCATCAGCGACCTCAGCGAGCAACGGCCCCCGAAGATCATTGATCGTGTTCCAGCCCATATGCGGAACCTTCAGACCGCCGCCGGAAAATCGCTGCACGCGATATGGCAGTATGCCCAGACACTCGGTTTCGTTCTCCTCAGACGATGCACACAACAACTGCATCCCGAGACACACCCCAAGCACCGGCTGTCGCAGCGAACGTATAACGTCATCGAGCTTTCGATCGCGGAGATACGCCATCGCCGTCGACGCCTCTCCCACACCGGGGAAGATCACCTTATCGGCGGATCGCAACAGCTCCGCATCATCCGTGATCAGCGGTTCCACGCCAACCCGAACCAGGGCATTGGCGACCGACGCGTTGTTTCCCGCGTTGTATTTCACGATCGCAACTCTCACAAAACTCCTTTCGTGCTCGGCAATGCGTCACCGTTTCGACGCACCGCCATCTCGATCGCCTTGGCGAACGCCTTGAAGATGGCTTCGATCTTGTGGTGTTCGATCGTGCCTTCAGCCTTGATATTCAGATTGCACAAAGCTTTATCAGAGAACGATTTAAAGAAATGGAAGAACAACTCGGTCGGCATCTCGCCGATCATTTCACGCTTGAAATCGGCCTCCCAAACGATCCAATTTCGCCCGCCGAAATCGATCGCGACCTGAGCTAGACAGTCGTCCATCGGCAGACAAAACCCATAGCGTTCCATTCCACGTTTATCAGCGAGAGCCAGAGAAAACGCTTCGCCGAGCGTGATCGCAACGTCTTCGATCGTGTGATGTTCGTCGATGCACAGGTCGCCTTTCGCTTCGATCTTCAGGTCGATCGATCCGTGTCGTGCGATCTGTTCCAGCATGTGGTCGAAGAATGAGATCCCGGTTGAAATGGCTGCCGTGCCGTTCCCGTCAAGATTCAGCTCAATTGCGATGTCCGTCTCCTTCGTTGTGCGACGATGCATAACCACACGCGGCGGTCGCCGAAGCAGATCGTAGATCTCATCCCACGTATCCACAACAAAAGCATCGTCACCGTCCAGCGGAAAGTTCGCGTTGCGGATGTAGATCGCCTTTGCCCCGAGATTACGCGCAAGCTGCACGTCGGTCAGTCGATCGCCGATCACGTGAGAGTTCGCAAGGTCATATTCGCCCGTCAGATACTTCCCGAGCATTCCAGTTCCTGGTTTTCGAGTCGGAGCGTTCTCGTGCGGAAAGGTCGTATCGACAAAGACATCCTCAAACTCTACGCCTTCGTCGCTAAGAGTCTGAAGCACAAAATTCTGTGCCGGATGGAACGCAGATTCCGGAAAACTCTCGGTTCCCATACCGTCTTGATTGGTCACCATGACGAGCACGAAATCTGTCTCCGCAGCGATCTTTGCCAGATTAGTGATCGCTGATGGCAGAAAGCGCAGCTTTTCGATCACATCAACCTGAAAGTCCTCAGGCTCGCGGATGATAGTCCCGTCGCGGTCAATGAAAAGTACTTTCTTCATAGCAATTCAAACCTCAACGCGTTCAAGCGCCGATATAAGTCGATCATTCTCGTCGGCAGTTCCCACGGTTATTCTCAGGCACTCCTCGCAAAGTTCCACGCTGCTCCGATCTCTAACTACTATCTTTTCGCGGATAAGAAACTCGTAAATTCCCTTAGCGTCCGACGTGCGAGCGAGAATGAAATTGGCGTCGGATGGATAGACCTGTTGAACGAACTCGAAGCCTGCAAGTGCGTCAGCCAACCTTATCCGCTCATCAATGGTGGTACGGACCCAACCCTCAACGTCATCTCGCTTTTCAAGGGCGTCGAGCACCGCCCGCTGTGCGATCCCGCTTACGTTATAGGGCGGCTTCACGCGATTCATCAGGCTGATCATCTCGGTAGAGGCGAACGCCAGCCCGACACGCAACCCTGCCATCGCCCATGCTTTTGAAAATGTCTGAAGAACGACGAGATTGGGAAGCCGCGGCAGTTCACTGACGAGCGAACCGGTTTCGGCGAAATGAATGTAGGCTTCGTCCACAACGACGATTCCCTTAAACTCTTCGGCGATCCGCATCACGTCTTGCCGACGCATCAGATTGCCCGTTGGATTGTTTGGCGAGCAGATGAAGATCAATTTCGTGTCCGCCGAAACTGCGGTCAGCACACCATCCACGTCGAGCTGAAAATCAGACGTTAATGGAATCTCCTTCACCCCAACATTATTAATGTCTGCCGACACCTGATACATCCCGTAGGTCGGCGGACAGACGATACATTCATCGCGGCCGGGTTCGCAGAAAATACGAAACAAGAGATCGATCGCCTCGTCGCTGCCATTCCCAACGAAGATCTGCGATGCATCGACCTCGTTGAATTCGGCTAGGCGTTGCTTCAATTCCTTTTGCAGCGGATCAGGATATCGGTTGTATGCGTCACCAGCAGGCGAGCCGAACGCGTTCTCATTTGCGTCGAGAAACACCTCCGCTGAACCCGCAAACTCCGACCGAGCAGACGAATATGGTTTCAAGCGGCGAATGTTCTCCCGCACCAAGCTATCGAGATCAAAGCTCATCCCAAGTACTCCCGGCGAATCGCTACTGCATTTCTATGAGCCTCAAGCCCCTCGGCCGCAGCCATCGTTTCAATGACCGGCCCCAGATTGCGGATGCCGCGTTCGGTGATCTGCTGGTACGTCACGGTCTTCATAAAACTTGCCGTCGACACACCGCTGAACGCACGCGCCGCACCGTTCGTCGGAAGTGTGTGATTCGTGCCCGACGCATAATCACCCGCACTCTCGCACGAGAAGTTTCCGATAAATATCGAGCCCGCATTCGTGATCAAGTTTGCGATCACCTCAGCCTCACGCACGGCAAGAATAAGATGTTCAGCGGCATACTCGTTCAAAAACTCAATACCTACTTCTAGATCTCGCACGAGGATAGTCTTAGAATTCGCGAGCGCGGACTTAGCCGTGTCTCTCCGGGGCAGAGCATCGACCTGACGTTCAACCTCTTCGAAGACGTCGTTAACAACCTCCTGAGAATCCGTCACGAGGATAACCTGACTATCGGGTCCGTGCTCTGCTTGCGAAAGCAGGTCCGCGGCAACAAAAGCTGGGACACAAGTTTCGTCAGCGAGCACCGCAACCTCCGACGGCCCTGCTGGCATATCGATCGCGGTGCCTTCGCGCATCGCCTGAAGTTTTGCCTCGGTCACATACTGATTTCCCGGCCCAAATATCTTGTAAACTTTTGGTACGGTTTCCGTTCCATACGCCATGGCCCCGATCGCTTGAGCGCCTCCGATCTTGAATATCTTCGACACGCCGCAGAGCCGTGCTGCGTACAGAGTCGTGGCGTTAACCTTATCGCCGCCGTCAGGCGGGGAACACATCACGATCGCGCGGCAGCCGGCAATCTTTGCCGGTATCGCCAGCATCAGAACTGTCGAGAAAAGCGGAGCAGATCCCGCTGGTATGTAGAGTCCCACTTTGTCGATCGGCAGCGATCGCTTCCAACAGAAAACACCCGGAGTCGTTTCTACCTTGATGGGATCGCTAATCGCAATCGTATGAAATTTCTCGATGTTCCCCTTCGCGATCGCGATAGCATCTTTCAATTCTTGCGAGACCTCTGCCTCAGCCGAGATGAACTCATCTTCGCTCACCAAGAGATCATCCAGATCCACGCCGTCAAACTCTCGGGAAAACCCTCGCAATGCAGCATCACCCTTCGCTCGCACTTCGTCGAGAATTGTAGCGACAGTACCGCTCAGTTCACGCGTGTCCATCACCGGCCGCTTTACGATCTCCGGCCAGTTCTCACGCGTTGGATACTTGATAACCTTCATAACTCACCTGATCATCTGATCGATAGACAACACCAAAATTCCTTCAGCCCCTGCACGCTTGAGACTGTCAACCACTTCCCAAAAGTCGTGTTCGCTAATGACTGAATGGATCGATACCCAACCAGAATCTGCCAAGGGCACCACCGTCGGGCTTTTCATTCCCGGCAGGATGGAGGTGATCGCATCCACCTTGTTCAAAGGAGCATTCAGTAGGATGTACTTGTTCTGCGAGGCGGCTTGAACGCTTCGAATGCGAAATAGCAATTTCTCAAGCAGTTCGGCAGCCTCGCCATCGAGACCGGGACGGCCTATCAGCACCGCTTCGGAATTCATGACCGTCTCGACCTCTCTCAGGCCGTTCGAGAAGAGCGTACTGCCGGAGCTGACAAGATCACAGACTGCGTCCGCCAGCCCGATCGACGGAGCGATCTCGACCGATCCGCTGATCTCGTGAATGTCGGTAACGACACGGCGTTCCGACAGAAATTTCGCAAGAACTCCGGGATAGCTCGTGGCGATCCTCTTGCCGGCAAGTTCTTCGATTCCTTTGTATTCAAAGGCTTTAGGCACTGCAATCGACAGCCGGCAGCGTCCAAACCCAAGCTTCTCGAGCGTCTCAACGTTCTTCGGGTCTTCCGCAACAATGTTCTCGCCAACTATCCCGATGTCCGCCACGCCGTCAGCGATGTAGTCGGGAATATCGTCGTCACGGAGAAAGAATATTTCCAACGGAAAGTCCTCTGCCTCGGTCCGGAGCTTCTCTCCGCCATTCGCAAACGCGATCCCGCACTTGTGCAAAAGCTTTGTCGAACCTTCGGCCAATTTTCCTGATCTCTGCAATGCGATCTTTAGTTTCATGATCAAAATACAAAACGACGCCGTAGAAACTTAGAAGTTCCTTGGCGCCTGAGTCTGATTACCTAATCTTGTAAAACGGATTATCTCACGCGCCGGATGTTGTGCACGTGATGATGGTGGAGATGAATGTGAAGCGTTGCTTGCGACATTTCTTATTTCCTAAGAAACCATATTCGCCGGCCGATTGCAAGCAGATTCTAAGTTCGCCGATATGCTAGAATTTTGTTTCGAGCGATGGAAACCAACCCAGAAGTATTAGAAGAATTCGGCAAGCGGATACAGCGTTGTTACGGCTGTTTCATCGCCTATCATTTGAAGGATATGTACTTGGGCGACGACGTAACGTTCTTTTGCGACTACTGTAAGGACGATACGATGTTCCACTTTGACGATTTTGCGAAGCTGCTGGATATTTCAAAGCTCAAAGAGGTTGCCGAAGCCGATCACCACCATTAGTTTCTAAGTGGCATTCACCCTTCACATCACCGGGCCATTCGGATCGAAGACTGTCACGGTCGAATCCGAATTGACTGTTGGACGGACAGAGCAGGCGACCGTAGCTCTTGATGATTCTGGACTATCGCGCGTCAATACTACGTTCTTCGTCGACGACGGCGAGTTGCTGGTCGCTGACGAGAATTCGACGAACGGCACGTTCCTGAACGGCGAACGGATCGAAGGACGGCCGCGTGCTCTGAAGAGTGGTGATCGGCTAAAGCTGGGAACTCACACCGAAATACGCGTCGAGACCGGAGCGCCACCTGAATCGAAAGTGTCTCCATCGGCTGAGACCGCATCGAGCCAAAGTACGAATGCCGAAACGCAACCCGTTTCGAGTAAGGCTCTCAATGCACCGGCCCAAAAGCCAAAGGCAAAGACGAAAGCCCGAGTTTCGAACACGCAGACCTATCTTATCGTCGCGTCTGCCGCGATGACTCTACTGATACTCATCCTAGGTGGCGTTGGGATCTACCTTCTCGTTCGCGACCCGAAAAGTGGTAGCCGGTCACCTGCGATCGTCAGCACCGTGATCCCGGTCCGGGTCATCGATCCACTAGGCGGTGAGGATGAGGACGACCTTGACGACCTGATAACATCCTGGGAAACCGCTGAAGAAGAGATCAAATCGGAGAACGTAGCAGACATTTCCGTTGAGTCGGCTGATGCAGAGATCACCGAACTGAACGTCAGCGCGGCCCAACTTGAAACGGCGAAGCGAAAGGCGTTCGAGCCGCGTCCGGGCGAAGGCGGAATTCGGCCGGCGGGGCTGAACGTGCCTAAAGAATTGTTCGGTGATGGCGTCATCAAGCAGAAGATGAAGCTGCGAGACATGAACACCGCCGGCTACCGTCAGCCGTTGGATTTTGCCGATCTCGCGGAAAAGCGAATGAGCACAGACCCGCTGCAGCGGCTGCAGGAAATGCCCATGGCGACGGATAGCTTCTACCTTGACGTTGGCGGATCTGCCCAGGATTCGCCCATCAATTCGTTTGCGTTTCCGAACGAGCGCGCCGAGATCTCGAGCGGGCATCCCAAATTCACAACGCTTGTAAAACTTGCGGAGAATTTCGCGGGCAAAAAATACGATCTCAACAACGCCGCCGACCGCAAACAGATGCGAATGCGGCTGCTTCGGATGTTTAATCCGCGGGCAAAGCCTATTCTCAAGGAACTCTCGGATGCATATCATGGGAAATTTGGAAGGCCGCTTCGCGTAACGTCGCTGACACGTTCGATGGATTATCAGATCTTGCTCAATTCGGGCAACGCAAACTCGTTTAAGGTTCGCGGCGAGGGCAGCTTGCCGCCGCACACGTCAGGGTGCGCCTTCGACCTTGCGCGAAAGCATATGCCTGCTGAAGAGCAGAATTTTGTGATGGCAAAGCTCGCCGAGATGGAGCGGGATAATAAGCTGGACGCTCTTATTGAATACGGCGTAAACGCGTGTTTCCACATCTTCATTTATTACGACGGCAACGCGCCGCGGGCCTATTATTTCGGTCCACGCGAATACGAAACGATCCCCCTCTTTGCATCTCTTGTCGATACGCCGGACGTGGATTAGGTCTCCTCTTCCGATGTGACCAACTTTAAAATTTAAATTCTGAAAAGCTGTTTCCGAACATGCCGATCAGCGCGAATCTTTAGGTTCTTGGGAACGTTGTTGAACGGCCGAACAGGAATGTGGCACGTACCACATTTGGTTTGGGGCCGTCGAAAAAATGAGCGAGAAGCCTGAGCAAGCTGAGCCGGTTGAGTGGACTAGAAAGTGAGCTGACAGAGTTGTACGTCCTGCGTCGCGTTTATTGGTCTTGGATCCGGGGTGCAATCGGCAAAATTGGCATTCTGCATCGCTGAGCGTTTCCACGCCGATAACCACCGCCCGCCCCGACACCGACAAGACGACGCGAGCCTCACTCCACCTCGCTCCGAAGCTCACGCCGACGCGAATCCGGCATCATCACCGACGCCTCCGGCTGCTCTGTGGAGAGGACGACGCTTCCGAAGATCTGCTGAACTGCATGGTGTAAACTCTCAGGACATGCTCAAGCTTCAATCCGCCCTACGGCTTCGGTCGACAACGGCAACGTTACGAAGCAGACGATCACCGTTCCCAGCGTGGCACGACCTTTCGTTCAAACCTACGGAACTGAATCGACTCATCAACGCCGGGGAAATCAAGAACTCGGTCCAGCGGTGGGAACGGACATTCACCTATGATCGCTTCGGCAATCGCCACTTCAACGAAGCCGAGGCTGTAACTCTTACCTTTGGACATTCGCGGGGGCAGGTTTTAGGCTTTATGTAAGTGGAAGATCAGCAGAAGAGTTCATTGACGGGGATCGCGGCGGGGTTGAGTCGGTTGCCGGCGGAGAAGCGTCGGGCGGCGTTGGAGGTGAGCGCGGCTTTGGCGGGGGTGAGCCTGAAGGCGAGCCGTGAGTTTGTGGCGGCGGTTCCGGCGGCGGGTGATATTTTGTCGGCGGAGGACATTCGGCTGTGGGGCGAAATGGGTCGGCGGTTGGCGATGGGGAGCGCGGACGCTGGCTCGAAATTCTTTGCCGAGGGAGTCGAGGCTTTGTCCGCCGTCCCCGAAGCTGCTCGGCCACTCGTGTTTCAGATCTGCACGCGGCAGTTGGTGCTTTCCAGTTCGATCGCGCTTGAGACCTATCACGCGATTCCGAGCCTTGCGGCTGATATCTGCGACGACGAGTTGCTCACCGATGTTCTGAAGCTCACGCTCGATATCGCGAATCGCTCGGCAAAGCACAGCGCGGAATTCATTCAAAAGACGCCGCCGGTCGCGGAGGCGTTGGACAAGTTTGGCGAGTCTAAACGGGAAGTGGCGTCGGCGGCGATCAAGTTGGCGTCGGTATTTGCGACGCGGACTGGTGGAATGACGGCGGACCTTTGGGCGAATTTGCCGAAGGCGTTGATCGGGCTCGATGCGGCATCGGCGAAGAAGTTGGCGGACGAGGGCGTTGTATTCCTGGATCACGGCGGAAGTGTGACGCTGCATTTTATCTCGTCGGGGGCCGAGGTGTTTCGAACCGCGGCATCGGTGTTCGATGAGTGGTGCGAGGTGCTGCAGAAGATAGGGAAGCACGGTAACGCGGTGCTGATCGCGTTCCTACGTGCGACGCCGAAATTCTTTTCGCAGATCGCTACGTTCAAACACAAGCAATCATCCCCGCTGGACAAGATCCGCCGCGTGCTCGAGTTGACGGGGACGATAGCGGATACGGATGCCGAGAGTGCGCTTGCGGCGTTCAGGTCGAGTACGGCGGCGCTACGATCCGTCACCTTGGAGCAGTTTCAGGAGTGGATCGAGACGGGCTTGCGGGAGATGGCGGATGAGTCGACGAAGGCCAGGCGGTCGTATTTCGCGCTTGAGACTCGGCAGTCGCACGAGCATTTGAGCGAGACGCTAACCGGGCTGCCGCTCGACAAGATCCAGACGGTGCTGCGCATATATATAGAAGGACTGACCGGGAAAGAAGTTGAGATCGCACCGCTCACTGCCATCCCGCAGGAATCGCGGATAGGCGATGGGAAGACGATCTATCTGCCCACGACCATCGCCGAGTTTGACGACGAGGAACGCGATTTTCGTCTCTATAAGGTACTCGCTGCACACGGTGCGGGGCAGATCGAGTTTGGGACTTTTGAGAAAGATGGGACGGGGCTGAAGGCGGCGTTCGCCGAGCTCACGTCTCTTTACGAGGCGAGTGAGGATGACCGCGATATGTTCTCGCTTGGCGGGTATATCGCGGACGTCCAGAAGGCGGAGCAGGCCGACGTTGCGGACAAGAAGGTCCGCGTTCCGAAGCTCCCAAAGGGATCGGATTATCGCGAGGTTCTGAAGGTATTCCCTGAGCCGCGGCTTGCGCGGAAGATCTTTGGGACGATGGAGAACGCGCGGATCGATAACCGGCTTCGGCAGACGTATAAAGGGTTGCGAAAAGATCTCGACCTGATGCGGCGATACCTGGCCGAGAAACGGCCGTACATCTTCGACGTGCCGATCCATCAGGTGCCGTTCGAGCTGCTGTTTCAGATCACGATGTGCGGCGGTGCGACGGATGATTCGCGGCAGTTTTATAGCCAGATCGTTTCCGAGATCGAGACGGTGATCGAGTCGTACTTAGCGATGGAGAATGCGACCGTTTCAGATTCGTTGATGGCGACGAGCCGCGTCTATTCGCTGTTCATGAACATTACGCCAGAGCAGATGCAAGAGTCGGCTGAGCCCGAGCAGCAGGACGAGAAGAACGAATACGTTTACGAAGACACGAATGCCCCCGAGGGCGTGACTGAAGACAAGATCCAACGCGAGCCGAAACCGAAACAGCCCGATGACGTTAAGGATCTGTTCAATGCGTGGAACAGCCTCGAAGAAGACGGCGAGCCGGACGATCTGCAGGGTTCGGAGGCGTGGACGCAGAACGAAATGCCGGAACAGGCGCTCGAACCGGGTGATGAGGCGTTCGCGTATGACGAATGGGACCGGGAGCTTAACGATTATCGCGTCGGCTGGAGCCGGGTGATCGAGAAAAAGGTGAAGCAGGGCGATCGGACGTTTGTCGAGTTGGCGCGGACGCGATACCGCGGTGTTATCTCGTCTATCAGGCATCAGTTTCAGTTGATGAAGCCGGAGAATTTGACGCGGGTGAATCGCGAGATCGACGGTGAAGATTACGACCTGAACGCATTGGTCGAATACGTGGTGGATAAGAAAGCTGACGGGAATCCGTCGGAGAATATTTACACAAAGCGCTTGCGAAAACAGCGCGACGTAGCCGTATCGCTGCTGCTCGACCAGTCTTCATCGACCGCTAGGACGATAACGCGCAATCCGCTGCAGCCATATACGTATCCGGGCCGTCGAATCATCGAGATCGAGAAAGAAGGCCTGGTGTTGATGAGCGAAGCGCTCGAGGCGGTTGGTGATGTTTATGCGATCAACGGCTTCACGAGTGAGGGACGGCGGAATGTGAAGTTTTATGTCGTGAAGGATTTTCACGAGAAGTATTCCGACGAAACCGAACGTCGCATTGGCGGCATCACCTTTCAGAACAACACCCGCCTCGGAGCCGCCATCCGCCATGCGGCGAACAAATTGCTCAAGCAAGAATCGCGGACCAAACTCCTGATCATCCTCACCGACGGACGGCCGTATGATCACGATTACGGCGACGCCCGATACGCGCGCGAGGACGTCCGCGAAGCCCTGATCGAAGCCAAAACACACGGCATTACACCTTTCTGCATCACGGTTGACCGCGAATCAGAATCTGAGTTGAAAGACCTCTACGGCGATGTCGGCTACACGATCATCGACGACGTGATGACTCTGCCCGAGAGATTGCCGAATATTTATCGACGGTTGACCAGTTAAATCTAGTCAATCGTTCTTCGTCAGCGTCGCGGTAAGCGTGATCGAACTTCCTGCTTCCAACCTTACGAATCTTTCCCAGACTTTGTGACCATCTTTCTTGATCAGGATAGTGTGTTCACCTGATTTGAGGTAAACCGCGGAGGGAGTGTTTCCGACAAAGTTGCCGTCGATGGTTATGTCAGCCCCTTCCGGATCTGACTTGATCGACACGTTAGTGAGCCCGACGCTGGATGAGGCGGGTTGACCGGTTCCAATGAGTGTCTGCGCGGCCGCGTACTTGCCTGGTTCTAATTCCGAGTTTCCGCTTACGTACGCCGTTACTTCGGTTCCTTTAGGTATCTTGATGTCTTTCCCTTTAAGGAACAGAAAGAAAGGTGCGGCGGGAAAGAATAGGATGCCTGCGGCGACGATGGCACCGGTCATTGGAGCGGTGCTGCTATAGCCCTTTGTATTCTTGACCGCGCTGAGCGCGATCTTGTCACCCAATGTTGTTCGCACGAAGTCGATCGTGAGATCGAGTTTGCCGCCGCGACCGAGACGGGCCTTCGGTTTTGCCCGCGTCACGGTGCCGATCGCAACACTTCCACGCGGAACAACGACGGTTTCGCCGATCTTAACATCCTCAAGCACTTCGAAATCGACAGTTTCACCCGTCTTCGCGTCACCGGACGAAAGGTTGCGGCTGATTCGAAGTTTGACCGGCGTGCCGTCAGTTAATCCGAATGCGACTGGGCGCTCAGTTGCAGGGGCCTGAGCCAAAACGAACGACTGAGCAATCAACAAACACAGAACAACAGTGAGAGAAGTGAAACGCATAAATAATCTCCAGGGTTCGGGTGAAACGAGGTTAAAAGAAAATAAGCCGAATCAGGCCCGTCTGTCAAGGTTTTTGTTGTGCGTCCGCTTATGTGAATGAATACAGTCTGTCCGCTGGGGCTCCCTGGAAACTGTCGCGAAGTGAGCTTTCGAAGTCGGACGGTAAGGTGTTGAGCAGTGACTATTTAGGCATCAAAGTCAGGCTTACAAATCTTTACAATCACATCTTGTAGAGCGCAACGGCGCTGTGGTATTTTCATCGGGTTCCATTTAATTCAAGGTTTTGAACTTGGTCCCGGGTGGGCTGATTCCGCTGCCTCAATTTCCAGCGACAGCAAACCTAGTTGATTTGCCTTATCAATTCTTTTTCACAGCGGCCGCGGGTGGTATGGATCGCGGCAGGAGGATCCTTTCGAAATGAAATCTCGCTCTTTCTTTAACTGGGCTATCGCTTACATGGTGGTCTTTTCAGTGTTTTTTGGTTCGCTGCTTCCCATGGCTCAGGCCCAGAGGGTCTCTGATCCGCAGGTACTGGCCGAACAACTTGCCACAGACGATCTTGCCGATGGACAAGACGGTACGGAGAAGTTCGCTCGTGGATCGAGCGACGATTTTGGCTCCCCGAAATCTCGCGAGCGAGCCGCCCGCCGCCAACAGGCTCTCAAAGAACGACTCGCCGGCAAAGGTGGAAAGGGAAAAGTACACCAGGTAGCCAAAGGCCAGTTCGTCGAGCTGGCGCTTGAAAAGACCGACAAAGTGTTCGTGATCATTGTCGAGAACGATAATAAGGTCGCGGCAAGCACGACGATACCGGGCTACGCCGGTCCGATCCATAATCAGATCGCTGAACCGAACCGTGCGGTGGATAATAATACGATCTGGCAGGCGGATTACAACAGCGATCATTACCGCGATATGTACTTCAATCAAATGGTTGATTACTACGCGAAACAATCGTCAGGCCGCTACACGATCGATGGAGCGGTTACAGAATGGGTAAAAGTTCCGTTCAACGGAGCCCGTTACGGTTCGAACACGATCGGGGATACAGGAGCCTGGACACTGATCGCCGATGCGGTGAACACCTGGACGGCAAATCAACTTGCGTCAGGAAAGACCCTTCAGCAAGTGCAAGACTATCTAAAAACATTCGATAAATGGGACCGTTACGACTACGACGCAGACGGCAATTTTGACGAGCCGGATGGTTACATCGACCATTTCCAGATCGTCCATTCAGGCGCTGGGGAAGAAACTGGCGGCGGAGCTCAAGGAGCCAATGCGATCTGGTCGCACCGCTGGCAGGCTTGGTACAACTTTGCGGGCGTAAGCGGCCCGGCTTATAACCGTGACGGCGGTGTGGAATTTGGCGGGGGTTGGGGAGCCAATCCGAATGGTGGTATCACGGGTGCGACCGCAGCGGCTGTAAAAGGTGTCAGCTCAACGAGCGCGACGGCCGCGACTGTAAGCGATGCCTATCCCGCAAACCGGACGGGTATATTCGTCGGTGACTACACCATCCAGCCGGAGAATGGCGGACTCGGCGTCTTTGCCCATGAGTTTGGCCACGACCTGGGCCTGCCGGATCAGTACGATACGAACAGCGGGGACAACGGAACCGGATTTTGGACGATCATGTCGGTCGGTTCATATCTTGGCGACGGCACGAACGATATCGGATCTAAGCCTGGCGATATGTACGCCTGGGATAAACTCCAGCTCGGCTGGCTCAACTACGATGTGGCAACGGCGGGCAAGTTCTCGACCCATAAACTGGGACCGGCGGAAGCGAATACGAAGAAGGCTCAAGCGGTAGTGATACCACTGCCTGAAGAGACTAACGATCTTTGGGTACTCGACCCGGCGGCGACGCGTTACGGGAGCTATTCGTGGTGGGGCGGAAAGGCGGATAACGCGGACAATTCGATGGTCCGCTCGCTGAGCGTACCTACGACTCCGACACCCGTTTATCTGACGATGCGTATGAAGTACGCGATCGAGAGCGGATGGGATTACGCCTATGTGTCGGTCTCGAATAATGGCGGTACGACGTGGACGAATCTGGCGGGCCAATACCAGTCTGCCGCGACGACCTACTCCGCTCTCACGACAACGGTGAATACGAATGGACAGAATCTTGGTAACGGGATCACCGGAACTTCGGCAGTCAACGCAACCTTCGCGCCGAGCGGATGGCGCAATGCGCGATTCGATGTATCAGCCTTCGCGGGGCAGAATGTGCTGCTGAGGATCCGATATAAGACGGATGAGTTTACTGTGCTTAACGGCATTTTGGTCGACGAGATCGCTGTCGGCGGCGTCGCGGTCGACAATGCTGAGAGCGGTGATAACGGCTGGACGCTCGCAGGATTTAAGCGTTCGATCGGACGTGAGATCGAGGCTGCACCGCATTATTACATCGCGGAGTATCGGCAGTATCGGACCTATGACGAAGGGCTGAAAACGGGCCCGTATGTCTTCGGCTCCAACGCGCCCTACGGCAACTTTGTAAGCCACTTCCCGTATCAGGACGGATTGCTGATCACCTATTGGGACACCACTTGGGCGAACAACAACACGAGTCTGCATCCGGGCGAAGGACGTTCGCTGCCGATCGACGCGCATCCCGAACCGCTGCGACGCACGGGCTTGCAGATGGGTGGATCCGGATGGAACTTTGCTCCATGGGGAAGCCGTTATCAGATGTTCGACGCCACGTTCGGACTCGAGGATACCGACGTGCTTCGCATCCCTTTCCACGGAACTCTGCCGGGGGCCATCAATGACCCCGCGTGTTTGCCTTCGGGCGTGAATTCGGTTTGCCAGTTCTGGACGGAATATTCTGCCCAGCCCGGCAATTCGGTGTTTGATGACAGCCAGCCTTACTGGTTTACGGACACTGCGGCCTCAGGTGTGATCGTTCCGAATACCGGAACGAAGATCCGCATTGTTAATACCAGTGCACAAGGCACGATGATGCAGATCCAGGTTAATTAGGGCCGATAGGTCCTTAGCTAAATAGAAAAGGCGGAGCTTCGGCCCCGCCTTTTTGTTGAGTTGAGGGGAATTCAGGCTGCGGCGGCGGCTGCGGATTTCTTTTCAACCGGAATCGATTCGCGCGCCTTTTGCCAGCCGCCGCGGGTAAAGTCGGGGAACTTGATCGGGGCGGAGCCTTTGGCGACGGAGATCTCGCTGATGGGTCCGGGGGCGCTCCAGGCGGCGGCATCGTAGACGTCCATATCCGGGACGAGGCCTTCGCGGATACATTGGATCAGGCGATAGCACATTATATAATCCATCCCGCCGTGACCGCCCAGCTTTCGTGCCGTGTCGCCCATTTCCTTCCACAGATAGTGCTCGTACTTTGCTTTGTATTGTTCGATGTCCTGCCACTGATGGTTCGCTTTTGTGGCCTCCAGGTAGACACGTTCGGGATAGTCGCGATAGATTCCTTTTGTTCCTTGCACAAGATTGATCCGGTCGTACGGCCGAGGGCTCGTGACATTGTGCTGGACCATTATTGTCCGGCCTTTCGCGGTCTTGATGAGGTTGGTGTTGTAATCGCCGGCGATATACTTTTCGCTGTTTCGAGGGTCGGCCTTCGCAAGTTTTTCGTCGCGATATTCATAAAGTCCGGGATTTCCTGAACTCATTGCGACCATGTGATCGAATCGGTCGCCGCGATTGATGTCCATGTAGTTGGCGACCGGACCGAGGCCGTGGGTAGGATATAGATTGCTATTGCGCTGCGTGTGATGCTTTCGCCGCCAGAGGCCTTCGTCTTTCGTTTCGAAAAGGATCGAACGCAGATCGTGATTGTACGCACCTTCGCCGTGAACGATCGTTCCGAGAACCCCCGCCTTGACCATGCCGAGCGCGAAAAGCTCGCCCCAGCCGTAGCAGCAATTCTCGAGCATCATGCAATGCTTGCGGGTTGCCTCGGAAGTATCGACGAGATTCCAGATATCGGGCAGCGTGTATCCCGCAGGAACCTCACTGGCGGCGTGCTTGCCGGCTTTCATCGCGGCCAACGCCTGCGGTACGTGCCATTCCCATGGAGTCGCGATAACGACCAGGTCGATGTCGTCACGTTTGAGTAATGCCTGAAAGCCCTGATCGCCATCGACGTAGATCGCGGGTGCCGACTGCCCCGCCTTCTCGACGATCGCCTTCGCCAATTCGGCTTTTTCCCGAACCACGTCACAAACCGCGACGACCTTTACGCCGGGAACATTAACGAACTCGCCGATCAAACTGCGTCCGCGAAGTCCGGTGCCGATAAATCCCAGCCGAACGGTCTCGCGGCGCTCGAAGGGAACGCCGATCATCGACTTTCCCTTCTGCGGTGGTCCGACGATGAGGTTTTCAAGAGTTCGATCGCTTTCGTTAGGCGATGCGCTCGCGGAACCCGCCAGCCCCAATCCAATGCTCCCAAGCGCCGCCGTCCGCAGCATCTCGCGTCGTGATATTTGATCAGTCATTTTGTTGTATGTCGAAGGAACTAACAAAAAGCAGGATAACGCAAAAACCGATACCGCAAAAAATGAAAGGGCAGACCAAACAGCCCGTCTAGCAATAAGTGGTGGTGGGGGGGAGAGACATGAACTCCCGACCATGTGGTTCTGACACCCAGTTGTAATTTCTTGACAGACGGTAAACTTCCTAGTAACGTTTCAGCAACGGTGAAGAACCGTTTCTTTTTGCAGCTACGCTTCTACTGCCCCTCTTGCTGTTCATTCGAAACCAGACAATGTACCTACTGGCGTGTGCCTTCGAAAAGCTACGACCATAACCCTGTCTCGCACACCTTGGTCCTCATGCTCTGTTATGAAATTCTCCCACTCCCGCGCAGATTACACTTCATCTTTTGTTTCGTGGCTTCGATCCCGACTTGCCGCCCCGCTCTTAATGATTATTCTGAGCATATTGGCGGTTCAGATCGCAGACAGGCATGCAGTTTTGGTCAGCGCTTCGACCAACACTATTGCGATAGGAGATCTAACTGTAACGCCTATCACATGGAACATCGTCGGTCTCGACAGTAATAGTCCGGCTACTGGCCCAAATCGCTTTCCGGTCGGAGCTCGGGTCTGTAATACCGGTCCGACCGGGTTCGGCAATGTCACGGCGGTATTTACATGGGACTCCGTAAATCAATATATAAACTTGCGCCCGGGTTCGTTGGCGTCGGTCTCCCTCGGGGCGATCGGTGCCGACAGTTGCGCCGACGCGTATTTTGAGGTCGAGGTCGATAAGACGGCGGGTTCAGCTCCATTTAACACGTCACGTCGTTACCACATTTCGGCGAGCGATTCTGTGTCAGGTAGCATCGCGAGCACACCTTTAGCTCGGGAGATTTTTGTAGAGCGACTTGTCTCTCAGAATCGGAACGGAATCTCATCGATCCGACTCAATGGAACAGTCATCCCGGCGGGCGGTTCTATGACCCTGGTCGTAGGCAATACCTACGACATTCAACTCAGCGGATACACGGCGACGCAAGGGTATAACCAGCTTGAAGGCTTTATAAATTTTCCGAACACGATCTTTCAGGTTCTCGGCGTAAATACGACCTATTCGGCCGACACGTCGCCCTACGTTACTTCTCCTAGCGACAAACTGTACGCAAATGGCTGCCTCTGGGACGACGATATAAACAGTCCCAATTACAAGTCGTGCATCGGCGGCGACGGCAAGGCCGGTGGAACCGTCGTCACGACCTATACGGTAAAGATAGTCGCGGGAGGCGGCACTAGCGAAACCCTCAGCAGTCTTTTATACGATTTCTCCGGCAGCAGCTTTCACTACAATGCCGACTACGGCATAGGTTTTCGCATCGCTAATATTGTCAGCCCTGCGTCGGTTTCGATGTCGAAAACCTTTACCCAAAGAGCGATCGCACCGGGCGGCAGTTCGGCGATGACATTCCGTCTGTCCAATCCCACGACTGAGACGTTTAGCGGAGTCAATTTTACAGACGGCTTTCCCACGGGTCTTCTGGTGTCCGGCACGCCGAATGTTTCGTATGTTGGTTGTGGTGCCGGAACGTTCTCTCCGACACCGGTGGCCGGAGCAAATTCCCTGTCGTTTTCGAACGGCACCCTTGCACCTAACAGCGTCTGCACGATCAGTGTAAACGTGACGGCCGCTTCTGCGGGAACGTATCTCAACACCACCGGTAATCTATTTATCAACACGTCGACCAACACCGGAAATTTTGGCCAGGACACGCTAACCGTTTCGTCGGCCCCTGCCTGCACGCCCGGCCAGACCCTTGCGACCTGGACTATGCCCACCACAGGACAGGGCAGCGGAGGGCCACCTCCGGCCTATACCACAAAATCGGCCAGGGTTGCGACGGCAACGGCGTCGACCAGTTCGGGTATGACCAACTCGATCGTGACGGGGGGAAATCCGCCGAATTCATGGGCCGGCCAGGGTTTTGCAAAAACTGGAGTGCCGACAGCCGAAACGGCTCCGTACTTTCAATTCGCTATTGACACGAGCAAATACTCGGGCGTGGGCATTTCTCTTGATCATTCGCGGGACACTAATTGGGGCGGCGGCGGCAGCGCGGTGCCGACAATGTACGTCTACTCGAGCACGACGGGTGCGAGCGGGTCGTACACGCTCATCGGTTCGACAACAAGTTTGACAGATGTATGGCAGTCGCTCGCCACCGTGTCTGCCGCTGCGACCGGCTCAACCACAACCTATTTCCGCATCAATGCGGTCGGTCCCAATAGCGTCAGCTCGTCACAGCTTTTTATCGACAACGTCACATTTTCCGGATGCGGGCTTCCGGTTCCATCGCCCACGATCACCAAGTCATTCGCCCCGAGCACGATAGCGAAGGGCTCTAACTCGACCCTTACCTTCACGCTCAACAACACCGGTTCCGGCAACCAGGCGCTAAGCGGTGTGGTATTTAACGACGTCCTGCCGACCGGTTTGTCCGTCGCGACTTCATTGAGCGCACAATGCGGCGGGACATTGACGACATCGTCGCTCACCCGGACTATCGCCCTGACGGGAGCTCAATTGGCTGCGGGAGCCAGCTGCTCATTTAATGTAGCCGTTACAGGAATTAATCCTGGCAATTACAACAACATCACTGGTTTTGTTTCCACGAGCGAGGTCGGTGTCTCGACTAGTTACGCCACCGCTTCGCTCAGTGTTATCGCGCCGCCGAGCTTCGGTAAGGCTTTCTCCCCTCCGTCGATACTTACCGGCGGAACATCGAGTCTGTCCTTCACGATTAACAATCCGAATCAGCTCAGTTCGCTTAGCGGTCTAAGTTTTACCGATCCGTTACCGGCCGGAGTTACGGTCGCGACAAGCGGGCCGACGGTCGCCTGCGGAGGAACGCTTACAACAACCAATCCGGGCTCGATCTCCTTTACAGGAGGCTCGCTCGCAGCAAATGGCTCTTGCACCTTCAGTGTCCCGGTCGCAGGAGCTACAAGCGGTTCCAAAAACAATACCACTAGCGCTATTTCGTCCACCGAGGGTGGTAGCGGGAATTCGGCCACGGGAACATTGATCGTCAATACTCCTACCGCCGTGATCGATCTCAACAAGCAGATCTCGACAAACGGCGTTGACTGGTTCAAGTTTGTCGGTGTGCCGACCGGCGGCAACGTTTATTACAGATTTGCGGTCTACAACGGAGGCGACATTCCCTTTACAGGCATAAGTGTGAGCGATCCGACGCTGGCCGGTTCGGGTGCTGATCCTGCCGGTTGCTCTTGGACGGTTCCGTTGGCAGTCGGTGATACGGTGACTTGCGTTACCGGGCCCGTAGCGTCCGTGAGCGGATCACACCCAAATGTAGCAATAGCTTCCGGCACACACGCATCTGGTACGGTGTCGTCAACTTCCTCAACTGCGGTCTATTCGACGACAGGCTTAACGATCGCTAAGGGTGCGACCGAACCCTATTTCTCGATTGCTGGTAACGTATTGCATTACAGCTACCTTGTCACCAACAGTGGTTTTGCTCCGCTCCTTGGTCCGGTCACAGTTGCAGATGATAAATCTTCAGATGAAGCATGCCCTACAGTAAATACTGTCGGCGATCTCGACAACTATCTCGATCAAGGTGAAAGTATCATCTGTACGGCGACCTATACCGTCCAAGCAGATGACGTTACCGCAGGGTCTGTGACCAACCTGGCATCAGCTTCGGCAAACGGAACCACGTCGAATGTAGCAAGCAAGACTGTCAGCCTTCCGGTAGACCTTTCCATCAGCAAATCGAGTTCAGTCAAGCCATTTATAGCTGGGGAACCACTGACTTACACCATAGTCGTCACAAATAACGGCCCAAACAATGTGACTGGAGCGCAGGTCTCCGATGTTCTTCCGGCTCCGCTTTCGGCATTTTCGTGGACATGCTCCGCTGTAGGGGCAGGTGCGTCGTGCGGGACCGCTGGTCCCCTGGTGGGCGATGTAAATAGCCTTGTGAATCTTCCGAATGGAACTCAGGCCATTTTCACTGTTACAGGCACGGTTCCACTGGGAACCACGGGTAGCCTTTCAAACACAGCATCGGTTACCGCACCTGCGGGGATCATCGATATTGTGCCCGGAAATAATACCGCTACGGATAACAACTCTGGCGGAACGCTGGCGGATCTGTCGATTATTAAGACAAGTTTACCAAAACCGTACGTTGCGGGTTCTACCTTGACGTACGTAGTCACGGTTCTCAACAGCGGGCCAACAAACGTGGTAGGTGCGACTGTCCGCGACCTCATCCCGGTGGAACTCACAGGTGTGACCTGGACATCTAGCGTCAACGGCACAGCCGCAGTTACAGCCGGCGGGAGCGGTGCAGGGAATGATCTTTCAGCAACCATGAACATCAGTTCAGGTGCCGGGAACTCCATAACATTTATCGTGACCGGGACGGTTCCGGGCGGGGTAACAGGTTCGATCGTAAACACCGCCACCGTCATGCCGGCTGCCGATGTCACAGATCCTGTCCCAGGAAACAATACTGCGACCGATGAAAACCCGGTCGTCCGACAGACCGATCTGGCTGTTACGAAGGTAAGTTCGCCAAACCCATACGTTGCGGGCTCGACACTTACCTATACTGTCACCATCACCAACAACGGCCCCGAAGATGTTGCAGGTGCAAGAGTCCGCGACAGTTTTCCCTCCGCTATCTCCGGATTCACATGGTCGTGCTGGGCCAGTGGTGCGGGAGCCTGTCTAAGCGCGAACGGAACTGGGGATATCGACACACTGGTCAATCTCCCATCTCAAACTCAAGCGACTTTTGCGATTACGGGGACCGTACCCTTGGGGACTTACCAGCGCCTCGTTAACACGGCGTCGGTCACACCGCCCGCCGGAACCTCTGACACGCTAACGAGTAATAATTCGGCAACCGACCAAACGTTGTTTCCGCCGACATCTGCCGGTGTTAGGGTGTCAGGGCGCGTGTCGAGCGCCAATGG
>JBDSLC010000030.1:0-3730 GCA_039916585.1 Pyrinomonadaceae bacterium
TCGAACTTACGGATACAAGTTCAGACGTGCTCGCGGGGCGCGTTACGGTGATGCTAACGAAAGAGCGAGCGAAAGAAGATCGTTCGGCACGCATCGCCCGCGAGATCGAGCATCCGCATATTCCCGAACTCTTCGAGTCTCTCCGCCGCCTCCGTTCGGTACTTGCAAAAGGCGAGGGCGTTCCGCCTTACGTTGTCTTCTCGGATGTGACGCTCATCGAGATGTCGACCTATCTGCCGCAGACCGATTGGGAACTGCGGAAGATCTCCGGCGTTGGTGATCTCAAATTCGAGAAGTATGGTGCCGATTTCCTGAGCGAGATCAGAAGCTACTGCTCAAGAAACCAACTCGTTTCCCGCATCGACCTGAAGAAGGCTCCACGCGGCAGACGCAAACAAACAAAACGAGAACCGGGCAAGAAGGATACGTATCAAACGTCGCTAGATATGTTTCGCGACGGAAAGTCCGTCGCCCAGATCGCCGCCGAACGCGGCCTCGGCATATCCACGATCGAAGGTCATCTAACGAAATTCATCCCCACCGGCGAAGTCCGGCTCGATCAGTTCGTCTCTATCGATAAAGTAGAGACGATCCGGGAAGCAATCGTAAGGTTTTCAGAGTCGAACGCTCTTTCACCGATCAAGGAGCACTTGGGTGAAGATTATACTTACGGCGAGATCAGGGCGGTGATGGCTGCGGTATCCGGCAAAGTTTAACAGTCCGGAATGTAGGAGAAAAAATATGATTTTCAGAAAACTTGTGAGCTTTGTGATGGTGGTGCTGATACTAAACGCGGCTTCTAGTCTTACCGTTCTCGCGGCGATCCCGCAAGATGACAAAGAAGCGAAGGCTGCAAAGAAAGTCAAAAGCAAGGTCGCCAAGATCGGCGTTGGGACAGAGGTTAAAGTCGAGGTCAAACTCAAAAACGGCGAGAAAGTAAAAGGATCCATTACAGAGATAAAATCAGACAGCTTTACAGTGATAGATGAGACGACGAATTCACCCTCAGTAATCACCTATGCTCAGGTCAACCAGGTTAAAAAGAAGAACTCGACGAAAGGACTGGCAATAGTAGGCATAATAGTCGGTGTCGTCTCAGTTGTCGCATTGGTTGCCGCCGGTAGAAACGCCCAGTGAATAAAATTTTTAAGAAGGAAAGGAATTATGTTTAAGAAAACGTTGGTACTGGGCTTATGCGTTGCCATCTTGAATCTTTGCTTCAGCACGTCGGCCGTTGCTGGGACGAAGGAGGAAAAAGACGTTAAGTTTGCCGCAAAGGTTAGATCGAACATTCAAAAGTTGGGCCAAGGCAAGGAAGCCCGTGTGCAGGTGAAACTGAAGGATGGAACGAAACTGAAGGGCTACGTTAGCCAGATCAATGAGGACAGTTTCCTTGTCATGAATGATGCGACGGGCACGGCGACTGATGTGCCATATTCCCAGACCAAACAAGTCAAAGGAAACAATCTCTCAAACGGGGCATGGATCGCGATTGGAGTAGGAATACTCGCCGCCGTGATCGCCATCATCATTCTGGCCGGCAACTCCGACTGACCGGCGGCTGGCGTGCTCATATCGTCAAAGTCCCCGCGACTCGCTTCAAAGCCTAGGTTAGGCCGTCGCGCAAAGTAACCCTAGTTCACAATTGCACCACAGGATTGCGTCGCTGAAGGCCACCACCGCATGCTGCTTCCGTTAAGGGAGCGATCGCCGGTTACGATCCAAGCTAGCGTTAGGACTTTCGCCTACGTCGAGATACGAGCCGCGATGGCGGCGGTTTAGGGTAGAGTAAGCTAGGTTTCAAAAATATATGAAGGCGTCATCACTGATTTTTTACTGCCTGCTGCTGCCGATGCTTTTCTCCGGATATGCTTCCGGGCAGGGTTCTTTCAAACTTGGGACGAAGACGGTCGTCATACCAGCACCGACCGACTTCGTTGACGCGTATTCCCGTATTCCCGCTGTGAAGGCTTATTTTGATACTACGAGTGAAAAGGATTGGACAACGCTTGCAGTTCACATTCCCTCCTCTTTGGCGCCTAGGATTGAGCGGGGTGAAGTCATAGGTTCACTCGGATACTACACCAATGTGGGTTTACCAAACAGTATGACTACTGAAGTGATAACTCCGCAGATGTTCGTCGATTTCGTTAGCCAGACCGAAAAGTCGATCGGCTCGGAGTTTGATCCGAAAGGGAGGACCGTTGCGAGCGCGGTCGCTAGTATGCGCAGCATTGTCAAACAAGCAACCAGGCAACCAATTGACATCGGAATTCAGCAGCCGCTGTTTCTCGGCCACTTTACTAAGCAGACTGACATCTACAGCATCATTGCCCTGATGACCTTGCGCGTCGGAGACCGGACTATTCCAATGGTCGGATCCAGATCGTGGATCGTCGTCAACGAACGTCTCCTATACGTGAATGTTTACAAAGAAATGGTCGATGACGGCGATGTTTCAGTTGTCGTTGACTTCACAAAGAAATGGACGGCATCGATCGTTGCCGCGAATAAATAAAGCACGAGCAACGTCGGCCGTTGTTGGGACGAAGGAGGAAAAGGACGCAAAGTTTGCCGCGAAGGTTAAATCGAATATTCAAAAGTTGGGCCAAGGCAAGGATGCCCGTGTGCAGGTGAAATTGAAGGATGGAACGAAATTGAAGGGCTACGTCAGCCAGATCGGTGAGGATGGTTTCGTTGTTATAAATGATGCGACGGGAACCACAACCGAGGTGCCTTATTCCCGGACCAAACAGGTCAACGGTAACAATCTCTCGAATGGGGCATGGATCGCGATCGGAGTAGGAATACTCGCCGCCGTGCTCGCCATCATCATCGTCGCCGGCAACTCCGATTGATGGCGGCTGGCTTGTTGATTGATTATCGGACATCGCGGTCAATGTCAGTACCCACTGCGGTAGCGGTGGGTTGAAGGCTGAGACGTGATCCGTTGCTTAACCGAACCGATAAGGCCGACTTTAACCACCCCCTGCCGCAGGTGGTACCGACATCGGTTACGACCCGTCCGCAAAATCCGAAATCCCAAATCCAAGGCCGGTCGCGACAAGCCGGTCCTTTCGTCGCCAACGGCGACCAGCACATAAAGCCTTGGTGACCGCTCGGGTCGTATGACGGCGATCTCTGTCGGGCACACGAAATAGTATGTTGACACGGTTGTTGTATCGTGGCAATATATTCTCCCGAGTAATGTCCGGGCTGGTGTTGACAATCAGGGCAGAGAAGAGGATGTTTTCGGTCCATATTGCATTTGCCGTTTCATTTGGTGCTTCATTTCACCTGGAGATTTGTGTGACTAAAATGTGACGGCGTACGATAAGTTCAAATGACACATAAGTTAGTAGCTGTTCCACAGATGTTTCATTTGGCGCGCAAAATGAAAACGAAACACGGGGCCCCGTAAGTTGTTGAAAGTTCGTGTAGGTCTTAGATCTTGTTCCAAATGGAACAAAAGCACGGACGCAGAGTGGAACGGAACAAACAACTTACGGGATAGCTGGTCCTGTTGCCACAAATTTGGATTGTTGCATTTTCGGGAATCAAAAGAACTGGTTATAATTTGAACTTTGTGATTTAACCAAGTATCAGGAGCTAGCTAAATGAAGATCGGATTACCGAAAGAGATAAAAGATAACGAGTATCGCGTTGGATTAACACCTGCGGGCGTGCAGGCGTTGGAGAATGCGGGGCACGAAGTTTTCGTGCAGAAGAC
>JBDSLC010000031.1:0-8875 GCA_039916585.1 Pyrinomonadaceae bacterium
TAAAAAGGCGGACGTCGGAAGGCGGACGCCTTTTTTGCGCGCGGTTCCCGATGTCAGTACCCGCTGCGGTAGCGGCGGGTTCAAGATTGCCACGTGACCCTGATCGGCAAACTACAACCACCACGTAGGCGCAGGTGGTACCGACCTTGTGGCCTTGTCCGGTGACCTGAGAGATTTTCTCAGGAGGGGTGAGAAAAAGTCTCAACGTACAAACGGGGTTCAACACATCTTTTCAATAAACACAACAACTTAGGTCAAATTGACCGAGTGGCACGCGGCTTGTAGTAGAGAGGGCAACCCGAACTGCGTAAGAGAGTTAGAGATTGGCAAGTTCACCCTTGACGGCCCTAGAGATGGGGATCTATACCGGCAAAGCATTTTGGGATTCCGCCCTCGGGCTTAACTTTTGATTTTAGATTTTGGAGATAAAGACTATGAAAAACCAGAAAGGTTTCTCGCTCATCGAGCTTCTCGTCGTCGTGATCATCATCGCGATCATCGCGGCTATCGCTATTCCTTCGCTTCTCGCTTCGCGTCGAGCTGCTAACCAGTCGGCGACGGTTGCGAACCTTCGTACCGTTGTGTCCGCTGATGCGACTCACGCGAGTCTCGCTCAGGGAAACTATGCTGCGACCCTGGCCGCTTTGAACACAGCCAACTATCTCGATGCTTCGTGGGCAGCAGCAACGGTTACCAAGAACGGCTATACGTATGCTTATACCCCTGCATCGGCAACTAACCCGAATACTGGTTATTGCGTAACTGCGACCGCGACCGAAAGTGCAGGCGATAACTCGTATTCAACATCGCATCAGGGTGCGATCTACTTCCTCGCTGGTACAACTGCTCCGACATGTGTGGCAACTACGGGAGTGATCTCGACCGGTGCGGTTATTAGTCAGTAAGTTTTCATTGAGCGGAGAACTCCCACTCCGCTCTTTTCTTTCTTTAGCCTCACCGCACCCAAGCCGGAGGGCATAACATGAAAACGCACAAAGGCTTCTCGCTGATCGAGCTGCTTGTTGTAGTCATAATCATAGCGGTTATTGCAGCGATCGCCATTCCAGGCCTTCTAGCTTCCCGTAGGGCGGCAAACGAGGCAAGTGCGATACAGACGCTTCGCACGATCAACTCTGCTGAAGGAGTTTTCCTCAGCACGAACGGATCGAACTCGACTTTCGGATCTTTGAATCAATTAAGCTCTGCGGGAATGCTGGACGCCACATTTGTCGGCACGACATTCACCAAGAGCGGATATACGTTTGTCCACACTCTGCCGGCAACGCCGACTGCATATTGTGCTGACGCGTTGCCGGTAGCTTCAAGCGGGATAAGGGCGTTTGGTATCGACAATCAAGGTGCGATCTACCAGGACCTGACCTCGGGTTCACCCTGCGCCGCCGGGATACTTGATACGACCGGCGGATCGCCGCTGCAGTCTAATTGATAAATGGGGTTCACATTATGGACTCTCAAGCAGGGAAAGGAATGTTGGGGCTGCTGTTCGCCGTTTTGATCGTGTTCGAGGTGATGTGGGGAGCAGTGCCGTGGCTGCAGAAATCGACTGGACTTGTGCCGAACGAGTCGGCAGCGGTCGCCGTGCTTCGACAGATCGAGACGGCTCAGAAAGATCATCTCGGAGCGACGCGGATGTACGGTTCGATGGGGAAGCTCTCGAATTCGAAGCTGATCGCCCAGACGCAGGATAGGTTCAAGTCCGGCGGATACGAGTTTGAACATTCCACTAACGGACGGGGAAGCACCTGGTGTGCGGACGCCGCTCCGGAAGCGGGAAAGCCGGGCAGGACGCTCGGGATAGATGACAGCGGGACCGTGTGGCACGGAGTTTCGGCAGGAGCCTGCTATATGGGCACCCTGAATACGTCCGGTGCCTCGGTGGTGAAATAACAGTTTGGCCCGAGTGAATCTGCAGTAGGCAGAACGGCGAATACGCTTAATTCACGAGTATCAATTTGACCAAACCTTCCTCCCAAAGGAACGGATGGTCAATAGGCCGGGTAACGGAGTGGGAGACGGTACCCGGCCACCTTTTAAGTTTTCTACCGGCAAAGGACGTTTCAGAAATGGGTGAAACGTAGACGAATCGTCCTAATAAAGTAGAAAAAAGGGCCGTTCCTCACACGGTAACGGCCTTAAATTTTGACCCGCACGATTTGCCCGCTTAAAAATGGGCATTTCCCCCAGGGGGAAAGGGACGCGACCTGCCGGTTATTGCGTCCCTTTTTTTGCGCCCGACGGATGCCCGGTCGCTATCGCTCGGGGTTCTGACAGGACGGGCCCGGTCGCTATCGCTCGGGGTTCTGACGGCGGTATTTGTGGGTGATCGGGCGGCGGCGGCCGATGCCGATGGCGTTCTTCGAGATGATGAGCGTCGGCGGAAGCTGCTGGCGCTTGAATTCGTTGGCGGGGTGCTCGACCTTGTTGAGTATCCAGTAAACCCGCTCCGCGTCGTGGCCGGCGGTGATGATCTCGGCGGGGGAGGACTTTGCCTCGAAGTAGAGCTGGAGTATCGGATCCATTAGCTCGTACGGCGGGAGTGAGTCCTGGTCGAACTGATTCGGCGCGAGCTCGGCGGAGGGGAGCTTGTCGATGATGCGTGTGGGGATGATCTCTTTCGATTGCCGCTCGTTGATATATCGCGCTACCTGCCATACCTCGGTCTTTAGTACGTCACCGAGTACTGCGAGCCCGCCGTTCGTGTCTCCGTAAAGCGTGCAATACCCGACAGCCAGCTCGCTCTTGTTGCCGGTCGAGAGCAGCAGCCGGCCCTCGGAGTTGGAGATAGCCATCAGGATCACGCCTCTTAATCTGCTCTGGATATTTTCAGCCGCCAGCGATTCGCCGCCTTTTGTTGGAGTCTTTAGATCGAGTTGGTGGACAAGCGTCTCGAAGGCGTCGGAGATCGGTTCGATGCGGCTCTCGCAGCCGAGATTGCGTACGAGCTCTTCGGAATCTTTTATCGATCCCTCGGAAGAGTAAGGCGACGGCATCATCACGCAGAGGACGTTCTCCGGGCCCATTGCCTCGCACGCAAGCGCCGCTACCAGGGTCGAATCGATGCCGCCCGAGAGTCCGAGCACTGCCTGTTTGAATCCGTTCTTCGCGGCGTAATCACGAATGCCCAGAACAAGCGCGTCGTGGATCGCCGCGACCTCGCCGCCGGTGATCCCGCGCGAGTCGGGCTTGCGGCAATCGAGCTCGACGGTCTCGACGAACTCTTCGAAGGCGGCGGCCTGCAGTATGATGTCGCCCTCATCGTCCGCGATCAGGCTCGCTCCGTCGAACACGATCCCGTCGTTGCCGCCGACGAGATTGACGAACACGATCGGGACCTTGTTGGCCTTCGCTCGGTGCGCGACCATGTCGGCGCGGAGCTTGATCTTGCCCTTGTTGTAGGGCGATGCGTTGATGGATACGACCAACTCTGCGCCCATGTCGATCACCTCGTCAGCCGGATCTTTGTCATACAAGCGATCTTTCCAGAAGGTCTTGTCGTTCCAGAAATCTTCGCAAACAACCACGCCCACCTGCTTTCCCGCGATCTCATACAGATGCCGGTGAGCGCCGTCGTAGGGCTCGAACCAGCGCGGATCGTCGAAGACGTCATACTCGGGCAGCAAGGTCTTGTCGGCGAATCCCAGAAGCTCGCCGTCGCTGATCACCGCCGCAGCGTTGTAGATCCGTCGGCCGTCGTTGTCGAAGTTTCGCCGGATCACGCCGACGACAGCCGCGATCCCTTTCGTCGCCGGTAGAATTCTTTCGAGCGGATCGAGCGCGTGGTCGATGATGTCGGGGTCCTGGAACCAATCCTGCGAGGTGTAACCGTGAGTCGTGATCTCGGGGAAGACGATCAGATCCGAGCCGTCGCTCTTCGCTTTCTTGATCGCCGCGATGATCTTGTCGACGTTACCGTCGATGTCGCCGTTGGTCGTGTTGATCTGGCCGATCGTTACTTTCATACCCTTCGATTATATTGAATGCGAAAGAATTGTCGTGAACGGCAAGGATGTTTTGATGAAGTTCACGCAAAGACGCGAAGAACGCAAAGAGTTGAATGGAATAATCTGCGCGGTTTTGGGGATCGTTCGAGTATGAAGACAAAACTACTTTCTATCGCATTTCTCGTTTGCTTAATTTCTGTCGCCGCGTACGCTCAGGACAATATGATGATGTCCGAGCGTTCGAAGACCGATGTCCTGAAGGTTGGCGACAAGGCTCCGAACTTTTCGCTGGTCGATGACAGTGGAAAGACGGTGACTCTCGCGGCTATCAAGGGACCGACCGTCATCGTGTTCTATCGGGCTTACTGGTGTCCGTTCTGTATGCGGCAGTTGGCGGATCTGCGATCGCTGAAGCAGGAGGGATTCACCATAGTGGCGATCACCCCGGACCCGATCAACAGTCTAAAAGAAGCCAAGTCGAAGGTCGCGAAGGACGGCAAGGGCGACATTACGTTCGCTCTGCTATCGGATCCGGGAAGCAAGACGGTAAATGTGTATGGCGTCTACGATCCGACGTATGCCGGTCAGGACGTCGATGGCATCCCGCATCCATCGATCTTTGTTTTGGATAAAGATCGGAAGGTGACGTGGGTGAGCGTTTCGATGGATTATAAGAAGCGTCCGTCAGTGGATGAGATCAGAGCTGAGATCGCGAAGTTGAAGTGATCAGGCTTCTGAAGGTTCAGCTGCTTTCTTGACCATGGTCAGGCGGTTGCCGCGTTCGTTGTACTTCACTTCATCCATGATGTTGTAGATGAAGAGCACGCCGCGGCCGCTGGCTTTGAAGAGATTTTCGGGGTCGAGAGGGTCGGGGATGGAGTTGACGTCGAAGCCCTCGCCTTCGTCTTCGATCGTAAAGCGGGCTTCTTTGCCGGAGACCTCGGCGGAGATGCGCACGAGTTTTTGGGCGTCAAACTTGTTGCCGTGTTTGACGGCGTTGACGAATGCCTCGTCTAGGGCGACGAAAAGGTTCGATTGTTCGGGTTTGATAACACCGAGCTTCTCAACTCGCTTCATCAGATATTCAAGCACGATGTGCATCAGCGCAATAGCACTCGGCAGTTCGAACTGGATGTTTTCGTGCAGATCCTGGACGTTGTCGATTGTGTCGACGTAGCGCGTCTTGTAGTCGAGCACTGTGGCGACGAGCTCCTTCAGTTCGTCTTCCTTGAATTCATCGCGACGGAAATTTGCAGCACAGATCTTGAAAGCTTTAACGTGTTCGCCGACGCCGGCGATGATATGTTCCGGCAGGCAGACGGGAGCATGGCCGTTCGTCGCTGAACCATCTCGGGGCAGGACATCGAGGTCGGTGACGACCAGATCATAGCCTTCGATATTGTCGATCGCGAGTGCATCTTCGCGCGTTTCGACGACGCGCACCGAATGGCCGGTCGCTACGAACACCTCTTCGAGGGCCGTAGCCATATCGTCGTGGTCGTCTATGATCAGGATTTCCCGCTGCATAATGCGCATCAAATCGCGCTATAGATGGGTACGCTGGCGTGCCAGACGTTGTTGCAACATAATAACTTAAGTCTCTAGCCTTTTGCCATTCATGAGCGAACGATTTCCATCCGTATTCGCACGCGGAAGCCTTGCAGCATTCACGTTCAAGGAGCGGGTCACGATCCGAGTCGCGGATGTGGCCTTCTATCTTGCTATCCGGTTGATCGGGCCGACACTCCGGATCGAGGCGGAAAACGAGGAAAAGTATAGCGGGGTCATCGAGGGCGGATACCAGCCCATCATCGCACTCTGGCATGACCGCATCTTTGCGGGCGTGTGGTATCTGCGGAAGCGCGGGCTTGCGGTACTGACTTCGAAAAGTAAGGACGGCGAGTACATCGCACGGTTTTTGACCCGATTCGGTTTCGGTGCGGTTCGGGGTTCGTCGAGCCGGGGCGGTGTTCGCGGCCTGGTCGAGATGATCCGGCTGATGCGACAAGGCGTGCCGATGGCGTTCACAGTCGACGGACCGCGGGGACCTCGTCATGTCGCTAAGAGCGGGCCGGTCACGCTAGCAAAAAAAACGGGAAATCCGATACTGCCATTTGTGATCGAGTGTTCGTCGTACTGGCAGATCAGGAGTTGGGACCGGCTGCAGATCCCGCGGCCGTTCGCGCGTGCGAAGGTCATTTATGGCAAGCCGATCTTTGTAGCGGATGGCGGGGATGATGACGCGATGCTGTTTGAGTTGCAAACAGCGCTAGAAGACCTGAACGACCGCGGGACACTCTGGAGCGAAGGCCTAGGCTAATCTTTTGCCAGCGTTCAAATACGACGCAACAAGGAGGACAAACGCGATCCAGACTGCGTCGGCGAGAAGCAAATGTCCTAGCTGCATAACGATCGGACCGAGCGTTAGAAGCGTCGCACCACCAAACAGGACTTGGCCGATCACGAGTAGGGAGACCGCGTTAGACCACCGGCCGACAGTCGCGTCTTCCGATCTGGCTTTAAGCCAGCCCGCAAGAAAGATCAGATAGACACTAGTCAAGATCGACATTATGGGATGGCTCAGCCGCAGTCGAAGGATGACATTCGATGTCCCTGAAAAATCTTTCGCGACGCCTTCGGCAAGCGATTGCGAAGGGAAAAGCATATTGCTCAAGGCGGCAAGCGATCCGCTCATCCCAACGGCAAGAAGCCCGACGATCCCCAATCCAATGAGCGCGACGGTTTTTGCGTCGATCTTGATAGAGATTCGTCGTTCGCGAGTCGCGAACCACGCGGTAAGGGTCAGGAAGGTCAGCAGGATAAATGTGTTGATCAGATGGCCCATTGCCCAGAATGGGCGGACGTCCGTAACTGCCTCAGCGACGTTTCCGGTGAGCACGAGTCCGGCTCCGACAGCGGCTTCTGTGATGACGAAGAAGAACGATCCGATCGCGGCGTACAGAACCTGACGGCTCTGGGTATGTCGTTGTGAAACGAAAACCTTGATCGCCCAGCCGAGTAGAATGAGCATGACGATGCCGTCGATCGCTGTTGTCATTCGATGGGAGAATTCGATGATCGTCTTGACCTGCGGTGCCGATGGGATCAGCTCGCCGTTACAGGTCAGCCAATGCTCGCCGCAGCCGTCGCCCGATTTCGATGCCCGCAGAAACACACCCCAGATGATCACGAGTACGTTGTAGCCGAGAGCAAGCCAGGCGTATTTAGCGAAGGCTGACATTTTTGCGGTAGCGGCCATGGTGGTAGATTTACGGAAGTAGCATAACACCGGTCGACGCGGCGTTCGAGCATGCGGGCCATAAGAAACTCTAAATGGAGATCGAGCATTTTTTCACCTGTCCGTATTGCTGGCAAGAGGTTTCGATGGTGCTGGACGTTTCTATCAGCGATCAGACATATATCGAAGACTGCGAGGTCTGCTGTCGGCCGATCAAGGTTTGGTACACGGTTGAGGATGATGAGATAGCGGATTTTGCGGCAGATTCGATCGACGAATGAAGAAGGAGCGCATCGACAATCTTTTGATCGAAAGCGGACTCGCAGATTCGCCGTCGAAGGCGCAGGCATTGATCATGGCTGGTGTTGTACTCGCTGATGAGAAGCGAGTTGAGAAGCCCTCGGAGACATTCTCTCAAGAAACGGTAATTCGCATTAAGGGCGATTCGCCCGAGGCACGGTATGCAAGCCGCGGTGGTTTGAAGTTAGAGGGGGCGCTGCGGGAATTTGAGATCGATCCGACAGGACTTCTTTGTCTCGACATCGGGGCCTCGACGGGCGGATTTACAGACTGCCTTCTGCAGCACCGAGCATCTCGCGTAGTGGCGGTCGACGCAGGGACGAATCAGATAGTCTGGAGTCTGCGTGAAGATCCGCGAGTTGATGTGCGAGAGCAGACAAATGCCCGGGAGTTGTCACCAACAGACTTCGACTCGCTGTTCGACCTGATCGTAATGGACGTTTCGTTCATCTCGGTTACGAAGATCATTCCCGTCCTCCCGCCGCTGTTGAAAAATGATGGCCACTTAATTATTTTGATCAAGCCGCAGTTTGAGGTTCGAAAGGGCGAGGTTGGAAAGGGCGGGGTCGTTCGTGAGCCGGAGAAGCACCAGCGAGTGATAGAAGAAGTGAACGCTTCGGCGGCATTGTGTGGATTTGTGGTCAAAGGCTCCATCGATTCGCCGATTACGGGCGCGGAAGGGAATAAGGAATTCCTGGGGCTTTATGAGAAAGAAACTCCTAAGCAAGAAGAAACGCCTCCGAAGTTTGTCGAAGGCGTCGATTTCTATTTCGAGAGCGGCTTGATGGTCCTGACCGCCCACTTTTTAAAGAACCGAGGCTATTGTTGCGGTAACGGATGCCGCCATTGTCCGTATGACCTGGACGTTCAGAGCAAAAACTCATCCAGCTCATTGTGAGCCACCCGCCTTCGAGAATCCATTACATCTGGCTGGACAGATATGAAGTCGATCGGTGTGCGGGCTATTTGAACCAGAAGCTCGGGCGTGCAGCATACGTTGGTGTAGTCCGCTTTGTCTTGTCGCATTTCAGGGTCATCGGCCAGGGCCGTTAGGGTGCTGCTGAGCACTGAACGCATTCCTTCATCATCCGGCCACTTGATCGAATAATGCATCCATTTGCCGTCACGACGGGCCTCGACCAGGTCGGCGTTCCTCAGATATGCAAGGTGTCGCGAGATCTTCGGTTGGCTATCCCCTAGCACTTCTGTAAAGAAACAAACGCAAACTTCATCGGCGGCCAATAGATTGAGGAGTCGAAGTCGTGTCTTATCCGCCAGCGCCATGAACATTGTTTCCATCGCTTTTAGATAGGAGATCTTGCTCATACTGAAAATATTATCACAAAATTGAAATTTTCTGTTGACAATATGCGAT
>JBDSLC010000032.1:0-32424 GCA_039916585.1 Pyrinomonadaceae bacterium
GCCGACCAACGTCGACAGGACGCTTCCCTGCCCGCCGGTTAAGAGCGTTCCCCCAATTACTACCGCTGCGATCGCGTCGAGTTCCCAGCCAAGTCCCGCGACCGGCTGTCCCGTTCCCAACCGCGAAGCGAGAATTACCCCAGCAAGCCCGGCAAGTGCCCCACTGATCGCGTAAACCAAAATAGTAACGCGATCAATGTTTAATCCCATCAGACGGGCGGCCTCGTCATTGTCACCCACCGCGAAAACGTTTCTCCCGAACCGAGTGTGATTCGAAACGAGCCACCCGAGCGCGAAAGCGACGATCAAAATTACTATCGGGATCGGCAGAAAACCGATCGAGCCGCGTCCGATCCATGTGAAACTCTCATTCGAGCCGGTGATCCTGACCGATTGTTCACCAGTTACTGCCAGAGCTAATCCCCGTGCGGCGATCATCATGGCAAGGGTCACAATAAACGGCTGGATCCTGCCTTTCGCAATTACCAACCCATTGATAAGACCAAGAACGGTGGCTCCCGCGACCGCCGCGACGAGGGCGATGGCTAAGCCTTGGTCGGCTAAGCTAGCAGCAATTACACCTGCTACGGCGAGCAGTGCTCCTACTGATAGATCAATGCCGCCGGTCAGGATCACAAACGTCATTCCGAGTGCGACCAGTCCCAGCATAGAATTCTGCCGCAAGACGTTAAGAAGATTTTCCGGCGTAAGAAACGCCTCGTATCGAACAAAGCCGATAATGCAAACCAGCACAAGCATGACGAGTGCTCCTTGGTGCTGCAAGAGCGATGCTATTTTTGCCAGCATTGAACTGCTCGGCGCGGTTTCGCGTAATGTATCGGTCGCTCCACTCATAATTTTCTAGTTAGAATTGCGAAGGCGACGATCTAGAATCTTCACCTATTCTCTCCGGATTCAATCCTAAGCCAGTCAAATCGGGCGACACGCTCACTGCCGGCATGCGTCAGTGCGACCCGCGATCCTTCGACGTGGCTCCCTACGATCGGCTTACCAAGGTCGACCCAACTCTTGCCGTCCAAGCTGTAGGCAAATCGATAAAATTCGCCGCCTGTTGCCCACATTCGCAGATAAACGTTTCGCGTTTGCGGAACGACCGCATTAGCCGCAATTTCCTGTTTTCCGCCTTCGCGCCTAAAGACAGATACTTTTCCCGATCCTAAACCAATTCCGACCGAGTTTCCGCGCCAGCCGTATCCGGAAAGTCCGACGGTTTCGTCAGCCCGCGCGTTCGTGTCCCTTATCATCGTCGTCGCTACGTAATCGCCTGAAACCGTGCGCACAGCGATGACGGCCTCACTCATATCGCCCGCTCCGAACGCCAAGGTTCCCGATTTCAAGTCTACGATTTGCGTCGGGGACACCGGGACTTGATAAAGAGGGTTAAGAAATGAATCGTCAAATTCATCGAGAAAAACCGATGTCACCTCTTTCTTAGCCGAGCTGAACGGCATGCCTGCAGCCTTTGAAGCGCCGCGTCCTTCATTGATCGTTGCCCAGCCGTCTTTCAACCATTCGACTTTGTCGAGCAATGCTTCCCGGCCAATACTGAATGCGTCGGAGCGTTTTCGATAAGCGTGATAGAGCAGATAATCCGAACCATCGGTCGTTTTGACTATGGTTCCGTGACCAGGACACTGCCACGTCTCATTTGCCGCCAAAATTGGATTCGCCGGGTTCTTCTCCCATTTTCCTAAAAGTGTTCTCGAGCGGGCCATTCCCAGAGCATAATTGCAGGAGCGTCCGCAACAGGCATTGCCCGAATAGAACATATAGAACCAACCGTCTCTGCGAACGATATCGGCGCCTTCGATAACATGATTTTCCCAGCCCGTTCCTTCATTGCGGAAAAGCTTCTTCGGCTTCCCTGTGAGTTTGGTCAAACTTTCGTCGAGCGGCTGAGCATAGAGCCACGTCGGCAGACCGCGGTCGTTGCCATCTTCCTTCCAAACTAAGAATGGTTTGTTCCCTTCGTCGCGGATGAAAAATGCGTCTAGTGAACCCATTTCCTGACAAACTAAGGGGCCGCGATCCTCGTAGTTTCCATCCGGTTTGTCGGCCACCGCAACGGCAACACACAGAGTTCCTTTTTGCCCCTTACCTTCGTCCCGCCGTGCCGTGTAGAAGATGTAAAACTTCCCATTATCTTCGGCGATCTCAGGGGCCCAGAAATCTCCTCTTGCCCATTTTGGCTTATTCGGGAATACCGAGCTTACGATCTTCCAATTGACCAGATCTCTCGAATGAGCGATCGGGAAGATCGGAGCCCAGCCGCCGGATGTCGCGGTAGCGTAATAATTTTCGCCGACACGAATCACGGATGGATCAGGAAAGTCTCCGACAATCACGGGATTCGAATACGTCTGTGCCGGTAATGGGCAGCCAAGAACGATCAACCACGCAGGGATCACGGCGACGAAACGAAGCAGAAACAAAAACGGAACAGTTTTATTTGGCCCTTTCCTCCGGGCATGTTTTCTTCTCGACTTCATTTCTCTGAGGTTACCGTTCGTCGTAGAATTCCCCTGCCTATCTCGATTTAGAGCGCTGTAGGTAAACGACAAATAGTATTATCGCCGCCTTGATCACGAGCGAATACGGATACTTGATGTCATTCATGACGAAGCTCGTCGTGATGATAACCATGATCAGTGCCCCGATAACAGTGCCGATGATCGTTGCTCGACCGCCGGAAAGGGCCGTGCCTCCCACGACGGTAGCTGCGATCGCGTCGAGTTCGATATTCACACCCACCTGCGACGCATCCGACGCGCCTAAACGAGCCGTGTAGATCAATCCCGCGATTCCGGATAGTAAACCGCTTAGGGCGTAAATCGTTATCTTCGTGCGGCTCACCGAGATCCCTGAAAGCCGCGCAGCGTTTTCGTTCCCGCCGACCGCAATGACGTACCGCCCAAAGATCGTCGCCCGCAGAATGAATATCGCCAGGCCGACAATCAGGGCCATCACCAAGATAGGCATCGGCAAAAAGCCGAATAGCGATCCCTTGCCGAAAAACTCAAAACTTTCGTTGCTGAACGGGATCAGTTGCCCACCATTGCTGATCACTTGTGCGACTCCACGCCCGGCAATGAGCACAGCGAGGGTGACGATGATGGGCTGGATCTTGAAAGTGGAGATCAGCCAGCCGCTAAATGCTCCGATCAAGCTAACCACTGCAACGCCTGCCAGAATCGCGGGGTATGCCCCATATTCCAGCGATACCGCGGCAACTGCCGAAGCAATTGCCATCAACGATCCCACCGATAGATCAATACCGCCCGTCGCGATCACAAATGTCATTCCGATCGCCACGACCATAGTCGGCGTAACCTGGACGAGAATGTTTCGAAAATTGTCTACGTCAGCGAAGTTCGGGGTGAAGATGACGTTCCCTAAGACGAGCAGAACAAGAGCAGCCGCCGCCCCATACGTTGGTGCATACTCGAGAAAAACCGATCCGCGGCTTTTAGCCAGTGCTGACGAGATTGCTTCGGCCATAATGGGTCACTTGCTCTTGCGGGTGATGCCGAGTCATAGCTGACTCTGTGCAACTTCGACTTCTTCGGCGGCCATCGCTTTAATTATGGAATCCTGTGATATTTCCTTACCCGTAAGCTCGGCAGAGCATTCGCCGTCTCTCATAACGACGATTCGCGAACTTCCTTCAACCAGCTCTTCAAGCTCCGACGAGATCATCAAAACACCCATACCTTGGTCGGCAAGTTCGTTGATCAGGTTTTGAATTTCAGCCTTGGCGCCGATGTCGATTCCGCGTGTCGGCTCGTCAAGAATTAGAAACTTAGGATTCTTGCATAACCACCGGGCCAGCAAAACTTTTTGCTGATTGCCGCCTGAAAGATCACGTATCTTCTGCTCTGCGCTCGAGGCTTTGATCCCGAGCCGTGTCATAAAGGTTTGAACGATTTCATTCTGTTTGGAACGCGAGACGACACCAAGACTGGTCAAGGCCGGCAAAGCCGCTAGCGTCATATTCTCTCTAACCGACCATTCCGGAACGATCCCCTCGGCTTTACGGTCTTCAGATAGAAACGCTATCCCGGCTCGTATGGCGTCGTTGGGCGAACGCAGATCCAATCGTCTTCCCTCGAGTGAAACCTTGCCGTTATCGATCGTATCGGCACCGAAAACGGCCCGCGCAACTTCAGTTCTGCCGCTTCCCAAGAGTCCCGCCATTCCGAGGATCTCACCGCGTCCGGCCTTGATCGAAACATTTCGCAAATGCCGTCCACGCGTTAAATTTTCGGTTTGCAAAAGAGGTTCGTTGCTCAGCGGGTCATGGTGGTCGCCAAAGGCGGTCGCACCCTTCTTCTCAAGATCTTCGCGTTTCTTACCGAGCATCAGACAGACAAGGTCTATACGCTCCAATCCCGCGAGCGGCCGGGTCGCAATAAACTTTCCGTCTCGCAATACCGTGACTTTGTCGCACACTGCATAAAGCTCGTCGAAGCGGTGCGAAATGTAAACGATCCCGGTTCCCTGCTCCTTTAATCGGCGAATTACATCATATAAAAGGCCGACTTCATGTTCGGTCAAGCTGCTCGTCGGCTCATCCAGGACAAGAATTTTCGCACCTAAGGACACACCTCGAGCGATCGCGATCATTTGTCTGGAGGCAATGTTCAAACTTCCCAGAGTGGCTTTCGGGTCGATCGGCAATCCCAAATTTCGTAAGACTTCGCCGGCCTCGCGATACATCCGCTTCCAATCGATCAGGCCAAAACGGCGGGGCTCGCGCCCCAGAAACATATTCTCGGCAACGGAGCGGAACATCAAAAGATTAACTTCCTGATAGACCGCAACGACCCCAGCGTTTTGCGCCTCTTCCGGCGTGCGAAAGTTAACGGGCGAGCCCTCGAGAAACATTTCACCACCGTCGCGGTGGTAAGCTCCGGTCAACACTTTGATCAGTGTGGATTTGCCAGCGCCGTTTTCGCCGACAAGTGAATGAACCTCTCCGCGCTCAAGCGAAAAATCAACGCCATCGAGCGCGATCACCCCGGAGAAGACCTTTCTAATTTTCTGCAATCGCAAAAGCGGTTGATTATCCATAGAATTTTCCGGGGTCCGATATCCCAAAATGAACGACCGTGGCTTTTCTTTAGACTGGGCCTCCACTCACTCTCTTAGTAAGCCTCATTGACGAATTGTGCCGCGTTCGAAGCGTCGAAAAACCGGTCTTCGTTAATGATCTGCAAGGGGAGTTTTTCTCCGCGCCAGAACTTTTCGAGCGTCTCAAAAGCGATGGGGCCAAATCGAGGATTGCACTCCACGGTAGCGTTCATTTCGCCCGCTATGATCGCCTGAAGTGCAGATTTTTGACCGTCGATCGAGATTATCATCACGTCCTTTCCAGGATTCATCCCCGCAGCCTTGAGTGCCTGGATAGCGCCGAGCGCCATTTCGTCATTGTGTGCGTAAACGGCCGTGATCTCTTTGCCCTTCGCCTGAATGATATTCTCCATAACCTTCTGGCCCTCAGCTCGCGTAAAATTCGCATCCTGCGAGGCGATGATCTTCATATCCGGGCTCTTGCCGATCTCGTCGATAAAGCCTTTGCTGCGATCGTTCGCAACGCTTGAGCCGGTCGTTCCTTTGAGTTCGACAATGCCGGCTTTGCCGTTTGTCTGTTTGGCCAACCATTCACCTGCCCGCTGTCCTTCCTTGATAAAATCGGATTTGATAACGGTCACGAAATCCACTCCTGGAGTCCCCGTAGCTTCCCGGTCGATCAGAATTATCGGAATATCGGCGGCTTTGGCTGCTTGGAAGGTCGAAGAAAATCCCTCGGCTTCGCGCGGCGCTAAAAATATCGCGGAAACCTTACGGGCGATCAGATCTTCGACGTCGGAGACTTGCTTAGCGGTCGTCCCCTGGGCATCCGTATAGACAAAATTATATGTACCGGCACGCTTGGCGGCTTCCGACTTCATACTTTCACTTTCGGCAATCCGCCATGGCCCAGTGTTTTCCATTTGGGCAAACGCAACCGTTTTCTTAGCTCGACCCTCGACTCCATTCGAACCCTCTCCGTTGGCCGTCCCAGCCGGCTTGCGATTACAGCCGGAAAACGAAGCGGCAATGATCATTAACAGGACAAAAATGCTTCGACTCTTCGATAGAAATCTCATGTTGTTTTTCTTCTCACCTATTTCTTGGTCTTTATTTTGCCGGATCAATTCTCAGGAAGCCGAAACGCGCCGTCGCGTTCGCTACCCCACCCACGGTCATCGCGACCCGAACCCCACGGTCCCACGGCGGCAAGTAATCGCCGTTTTGTTCGCTGCCTTCAGGGGTAAATGCTTTTCCATCAAGGCTGGTGGCAAAGCTATAGAAAGCGCCGTCACGTGCGGTCATGCGTAGATAGATCAGATCTCCGCCGGGCGCGTCGTGCGTCGAAAGCTTCCGGTGGTTGTTTCTTTCTCGACGCCAGACAACGATCTTGCCGTCCTGCAGTCCGAAGCCGAGCGCGTTCTCGCCGTCGCCGAAGGCCGAAAGTCCGGCAACTGCGCCGTGGGTTAAACTCTTCCGGTCAATTTGGGTCGTCGCGGTATAGCTTCCGTTTGTCGTGTAATAAGCCATTATGCCGCCGATCGGATTCGTCATCTCGGATGCGTTCGGCGACAGCTTCAAGAATCCACCGTCGATGCTATAAGTTGGAATGCTGTTCTGAAGCCACTGCCACCCGAAGCGTAAGGTAGGCGTGTTGAAATCATCAAAAAACCGGTATTCCTCGTCTTTTTCCGCAATACCTAGCGGGGCGGGCCCCCTCTTGCTAGCGCCTTTGCCGTTGTTGATCGTCGCCCAACCTTCCTTATTCCAGTTCACTTCGTCGAGATACGCCTGGCGCCCAACGAAATTGAAATCTTTCCGATCAAACGCGTGGTACATCAGATACGCTCTACCATCCTCGGTTGTTACGATCGTGCCGTGTCCCGGGCAGTTGGCGGTGTCATTCCCTTTCAAGATAGGATTCGCCGGATCCTTTTCCCAGGTTCCGAGCAAGGTTTTCGAGCGTGCGGCCCCCATCGCATAATTGCAGCCGCGCCCGCAGCATGCATTACCCGAATAGAACATGTAGAAGTAACCGTTCTTTCGCATTATGTAAGGACCTTCGATCAGGTTCCCTTCCCACGTATCCGGATCGTTTCGCAAGATCTCCTTTCGCTGCCCGATCAGTTTCCATTTTGCGGTGTCCAGTTCCTGTGCCCAGAGCGGTGTCGGCTTGTTAACACTGTTGCCATCTTCCTTCCATACGATATACAGCTTGCCGTTTTCGTCGCGTATCGGGAAAGCATCTATAGATCCTACTTCCTGGCACTCGAGCGCTCCGTGGTCAGTGTAGGGCCCAGTGGGTTTCGTCGCGGTTGCGGCAGCGATGCAAAGGGGCCCGTCTTTCCTTCGGGCAACATAGAAAACGTAGATCTTGCCATTCTCCTGCCAGATCTCAGGAGCCCAATAGTTGCCGACCGACCATTCCGGGCGCTTCGGAAAGACGACGCCGACAATATCCCAATTCACAAGGTCCCGCGAATGCAAGATAGGAAATTCGGGGCCCCATTCCGAAGACGTCGCCGTGGCATAATAATCCTTCCCGACGCGGATCACCGATGGGTCCGGATAGTCGCCCGCCTGCACCGGATTTGTATAGCTCGCGCCTTTTTGTCCGTGTATCTGAGAAGCAAGTCCAAACAAAACAAACAGGAGAGCAATCGTTCCTTTGAATTTCGAGGTTTTTGCTATTGTCAACATCTTGAAATTGGGCCTCGTCTATTATTAGCGAGAGCGATTCATCACACTGCATTCCAGTCCATCGGAAACTCTAAACGAACCCTGCGGTGCCAACCCGTGCAGCCCCGGTTGAATTCCGGACAATCAACTTGGTCGGGATAAGAAGTTCTATGCCGACTTGCGTTGGATTGGAAAGGATCGCCATCAAAGCCTCGACCGCCAACCGCCCGAGTTCTTTAAGTGGTAAATGAACTGTCGTAAGCGAGGGTTCGATTAAAGGAGAAAACGCTATGTCGTCAAAGCCGACAACGGAAATGTCGTGAGGGACATCCAGTCCTGCCCGCCGAAATTCGCTGATCGCTCCGAACGCCATCAGATCATTCGCTGCGATGACGGCAGTTGGCACCCAGCGCGCGGCTAACATCTCGAGAGCTACTCGCCGGCCGCCTTCGATCTGAAAATCGCCCTGGTATACCTGCTCGCCAGCGTCGGGCAAGACCGCCTTCATCGTGTGTCGAAATGCTTCAAGCCGCCGTTTCGCCGATCGCAGATGCGGCAGACCGTGAATAAATGCAACGTTGGTATGCCCCAATTCGACGAGATGCAAGATTGCCTGTTTAATCCCCTCACCGTAATCGACTCGCAGGTTGCTCATGTGCGGGCCCGCCTCGCCCGAATCCAAAAACACGACGGCTACTTCACGCCGGGCCAGCTCGGCGATCAGCGATTTATCCATTTCCGATGTCATCACCGCGACGCCTGAGATCTTGCGCTCAATGAATCGCCGCACGTAGTGGGACGTGCGCTCGGTATCGTAATTAGTATTCGATAAGATGACGTCGTAACCGTCTTCGAAGGCCGCAGCTTCGATGCTTTTCACGAGTGCAGGAAAAAAGGGGTTCGAAATATCCGAAACGACGAGCCCAAACGTTCGGCTCCTGCCCGATGCAAGCGTTCTGGCGTTTGCGTTCGGATAGTAATTATGGAGCTCGATCGCCTTCAAAACACGCGCTCGGGTATCACTCGAAACGAATCGAGTTTTGTTGATAACGTGAGAAACCGTCGCGGTTGAAACGCCGGCTTCAATTGCAATGTCTTTAATACTGCTCATGTAGACTAACGGCCTTTCCGTCTCCCGATCTTCGGAAATTTTGAGATCGTTGAGGCGGGCGTCCCACCTTCGACGTAAACCCATCCGTCTTTGTAAACTAGGGAGTTCATCAGCATCACCCGCCGAACATCGCGGTCGCCGGCGATGGTTTCGCCCTGACCGACGTTACGCTTCTTAGCATTGATCGCGTGATAAAAGATCCAATCGCGACCCGCGTCGTCGCGAATTACCGAATTGTGACCGGGGGCGACCCATTCGGCATTCTTCTCCAGGATCACGCTGTTGGGTCTGCCCGTGGACGTGGCCAATGTTTCGAACTTCCCCATCGCACTCCGCGATCGGGCGACCATTACCGCGTAATGCGCTTTGTCGCCGCAGCAGTTATCGCCGGAGTAAAACAAATAATAGAAGTTATTCTTGTAAGTCACCCAGGCGCCCTCGATCAGCCGCTGATAATTCGTCGGGTCCTCGTTTTTTATCGGGAAAACGACATCGGTGGGCGTGCTGCCGGCTGCGAATTCCGTTCTGTTGGCGGCCAGCTCCTGAACCTTTATGGGCTCGAAACCGCTTCCCCAATAGAGGAGCTTTTTGCCGGATACGGGGTCGTCAAACGCCATCGGGTCTATATTGATAAAGCTTGTGCCGCATTTGAGGGGTTTGCCGATATCCGCGAAAGGACCGGCTGGCTTATCAGCGATCGCCACCGCTAGGCAGAGACCGGCCTGCGTGTTGGGATCAGCTGAGTAATACATAAGGTACTTACCGTCGGCGAACGAAACATGCGGCGCCCAAAATTTCGGCTCGTACTTGTCCGCCCACACGGGCTTTTGCGGGAGAGCATCCCCCATCCGCGTCCAATTCAGGAGGTCCGCCGAGCGAGCCACCTGAATATGCTGCAGTTTTCCATTGACCATCCCCTGCGTAGCGTACGCGTAGAAATAGCCGTCGCCCGCTCGAACGATCGTAGGATCCGGAAAGTCGAAATCAAACACTGGGTTGTGATGAGACGATCCTGAACGTCCTGGCCCGGCGGCGTGCTGCGCGAATGCAAAAGAATTCGGTAGCATCGCTAACACAAAAACCAGGAACCGCAATATCGGAGTTACTTCCATCAGTTCACTCTTTCATCCGCCAAGCTGAAAACTATTTCGGCGTGGTAATGCGCACACCGTCCCAATGGTTTTCTGACGAACCATATCCATACAGCATAACGTGAAATGCTGTAGGAAGATTTTTGACCTTTGCCGCTAATCCCAACTGGGCCTCCTGCGGCGGAGACTTTGCGTCATTAATATAGAAACTAAAATCGTCACCCTTCCGGACGATCAGCAATACCGGATTTTTCATCTTCGTCGCGAGTTTCTTGTTGTCTAACCGTTCGCCCCTCCCGTCGACGATCGACCACGCTTCCAGCGTTCCCGCGCTCGTTAGCATCCATTCAACCCGGTTACGGCCGGAGCCGTCGAATAATACGGTTAGAGTCGCAAACCCGAGCGTCGAGATATTGCTATCAGGTTCCGGAAACGCCGGCCCGACTTTCGCTATCCGTCCCTCGATCGCAAAACGATCGCCGGAAAAAGAATCTTTGGTCCGGATCCCGGCTCGCGTTTTGCCGGCGCTGCGAATCTCGACTATGCCGTCTCTGACTTCAAGTTTGCCGCCGGAGCCGCCTTCAAAAGTGAAGCGCTCCCACTTTTTTTCGTCGAGCTTGTCGCCATTAAAGTCGTCACCCCACTCTTCGAATTGAGGCTTGTTTTGGGTTGAGGAAGCAGCAGGACTTATCTGCTGGGCCACGCCCTGCCGGCAGCCAACGAACGACAAGATTATGATTGAAATACCGATCAAATACCTTTTCATTACTGCTCCTAAAAACGCACATCGGCCAGCCGTCGGACCAGATCGCGGCGGTCCACGTCTTTCTGTTGCTTTTGCTCGTCGTTTAACCGTTTGAATGTTTCGAGGGCCGCTTTCGATTGATCTGCTCGCTTCAGACGGGCGTAAATCCTTCCGAGCTGATAAAAGGTGTCGGCTCGCTTCGGCTCCAGCTTCGCCGCAAGTTCGAGCGAAACGGCTGCTTCCTGCCAGCGGGCCTGACGAACATAGAGCCTCCCGAGAGTGACGTGTGCTGACGTAAGATTCGGATCAAGGCCGATCGCCCGTTTCAGAGCCGCCTCGCTCCGCAGACCGTCGATCTCAGTCATTTTTAGCAGCGTTTCTCCGAGCAAGTAATAAAGAACCGCAAGCTTCCCGTTTACTTTGATCGCGCCTTCATAAACTCTCACCGCTTCGGCATATTTCACCTGCTCGACAAATACCGCACCGAGATAAGCCATCGCCGGAACGAGTTGCGAATCTAGGGATAAAGCCTTCTCGAACGCTTTTTGGGCTTCTAGAATTTTGCTGTTGTCGAACTGAGCGATGCCTAGGGCAAACCATAGGGAGGCGGAATCCGGGAACTCTTTCAACGCTTCTTCGATACGAACCAGAGCGGCGGCCGGTGCCTTCGTGTTTACCAACAAAAGACCGTAACGGCTACGGTAGAAATCGTTTTTAGGCTCTTTCTCGATCGCCCGACGCATCGCTGGAATCGCATTCTCCGGGTAGCCGCCCGCTTCGTAGACCTCGGCGAGGGCGAGGTAAACCCTAGCATCGTCCATGCCGCCAGCAACGGCCGATTCGAGCAGCCGTCCAGCGGCGGCAATATTCTTCTGTTGAACGTACACCTTCGACAGCAAAACGAGCGCATTTACGTCCTTATCGGTCGAGAGGATCGACTCCAATTCCTGCGTGGCCTGATCCAGCAAACCGCCGGTAAATAGGGCTTCCGCAAGCAAAAGGTCGCCCGTTCCGAGCTGCCTTAAAGACGAATCAGCTTCTCGCGTCTTCAAAGCACCCGCGTATTCCGCAAATTCCCGCGCCGCGCGCTCCTTATCCCGCAAAGCAAGAGAGATCATCACAAGAGAGTGTAAAATTTCCGGGTCGGGTGCAATAATTCTCGCTTTCTCAAAGAGTTCGCGAGCCCTTATCAAATCGCCCTCAGCAGTGCGTATCTGGGCCAAATTGACAAGAGCGCTGGCCTGTCTGGGATTTAGTGCGAGAGAGGCCGTAAACTCCCGCCCCGCTTCCTTCCTCCGTCCGAGTCGAAGCAAAACGGCCCCGTAATTATTTCTCGTCTCCGGTGCGTTCGGCTCGACCCTCGCGGCAAGGGCGAAGTGCTTCTCCGCCACGGCAACATTGTTTTCCTTGTCCCCAATAATGCCCGCTAAAGTGTTGGCTGCCGAGTTGCGCGGGGCAATCGACAACAGTTCGGCTAGTATCGATTTTGCGCGCGTCAAGTCGCCTGATCTGAGTGCTGCTTCAGATTCAGCCACCATCTCCTGAATTTTTGTTGATCTGCCCAACGACGCGTTTGTTTGGGCAGCACTATTGCCGAAGCAAAAGCACAATAATAGGGCGGCCTGAATCAAGAGCTTCGTGGTTTTCTTTGGGTCGTAACGCATCCGCAGAATTCAGGCTATTTAAGCTAACGGCGGCGCGGAAACTGTCTGAAAAGTTCTCCGCGCCGCGCTACCGGACTACAAAGTTGGAGAGTTAGAAAATAATTCTCGCCCTCAATTGAATGACACGATTTCCAGCCGAACCGATTCTCGAAGTAAAGCCTTCAGCTCCAAAATTTGAATTCCGGTTGATGTTACCAAGACCTCCTTCCTGCCGTCCGAGGTAGGTGTCAGGCGGCAGGTATAGAACCTGATTGAACACATTGAAGAACTCTGCACCGATTTCCAGTGCCACTGTTTCGGTGAAACGCGTCTTCTTTAGAATGCTCATATCGGCCGTGAAGAACCGGTCGGCTCTAAGATCCGAATTGACTAGCGGCGCCGTTCCGAAAAATCTCGTCGGATCGGCATAGTATGCCCCGTAAGCCGGATTGACGGCTCCATCGACCATGAACCCCGGAGATCCATTGAACCTCGGGGGAGCCGCAAACGCGGCGGGGTTCACAACATAGTATCGTCCAGGAGTTTCTCCACCGACGCTTCCAGGAACCGCAGTTCGTTGGCCCAACGTGATCGCCTGCCCGGTCAAATTTGGACGGAGCCGGCCATATACCCCAAATAGTTCAAGGAAATTATCGTCAGCATCCAGGGAGTAAACAAGCGGGGTTCCCTGCTGAATTCGGAAAATACCCGAGACCTGGAAGCCCCCAAGCAATGCGTTGGCCAGACCACCTTTATCCACAAACCGTCGTCCCTTGCCAAAGGGCAGCTCGGCGAGGAAATTGGTCACAAAAACATGTGGAGAATGCGTGGGCGAAACTGTTTTCAACCCGTCAAGGTCATATGGATTCTGCAGCACGCCATCGAGTGGCGAACCACCCAAAATGTCTTCGGATGCGTTGGTGACCAGGCGGGAAAAAGTATAAGAAGCTCCGAACTGAAAGCCCTGCGAAAAACGCCGATCAACCTTAAGCTGGAGTGCATTGTAATCACTCTCGCCTTCGCTTTCTAGAATATCAGTGATCCTTCCGTATTGCGGGAACGGTCTGATAGCCTGCGCGACATCGCCTCCGAAGCCCGGGAAAACGGCGTTCGCGTTCGTCGGAATTGGGACCCCGACGCCTGCAGCGTAAGTTCGCTGCTGTGGAGTGACATCGTTAATGTTCGTTCGCAAGATCTCGTTACCGAGCTTTAGGGCATTGAGTGGTAGAGCATTTGGGCGTCCGAAATTGGACCGAAGGCGATCCGCCCGGTGGCCAATGTAACCTATGGATCCCACGAGGTTAAATGGAAGCTCGCGTTGAACGTCGATCGTGTATTGAAGTGTCCGACCGGTCCGGAAACCATTGCCAAACTGGCCGAAGGCTAAGATGGGAACTCCAAGGTTGCCAACAAATTGGCTATTCGGATCAGTTGCGGGAATGCTCGGAAAACTCGATAAAAAATTTCGCGCGTTGCGACCGTCGGGAGTAAAGAGCTGGCCAGTCGTGTTGTAACCAATGGTTCCGGTGTTAATGTCGCCACCGCCGTTGGTTCCATACAATACAGGAGCGTAATACAACCCAATACCGCCCCGAATCACGGTCTTATTATCGAAAGAATAGGCCACGCCCAATCGAGGTCCAATGTTAGATTTATCATCTTTCGCAAGACTTCGGTGATTTGCTTGGAGACCGGTTTGGCCTCCGGCCCCGACGAGCGCTCCAAGCCTTCCGCCGGCCTGCGGGTTTGCAACGGTGGGATCAAAGCCTCGAAACCGGTCTTTGGCCTCGGTTCGAAGTCCCGGCAAATCGTATCGAAGTCCTATATTTACAGTGAGCCTTTGTGTCAGCTTAATGTCATCCTGGACAAAATAGCTTTGCGTCAGCTGGCGAAAGGCGGGGTCGATCGAGTTGTTGGAGTTAAACGCAAACTCTGTCGCACCAGTGATCAGGCTCGCTATCGGATACCCGCCGTTTCCATCGCTATCACTCGCAGTTTGATCATTACGGAAGTTAAACGAACCGCCCGGATCGATGTCCTGTCGAACATTGAACTGTGCAATTCGCACATTGGCCCCAAACTTAAACGTTTGTCTTCCTGAAACAAAGGTCACGAAGTCACCTATTTCCAGCGTACCGTCACGGATCTGGTCATCAAAAAACGACGAGCCCACGTTCTGGACGTGCCGCGGGTCATTCGTTCCGTAGCCCGGGAAATCAATTCGTGGGAATGCGATATTCTGGGTGGAATTCACTGGAATTCCGAGAGAAGCTGTATTGAACCCTGTAGTGGTATTCGCGTTTGCAACGTCGAAAAAGGTATAGCCTACATTTAGGTGATTGAGAAGGTTTGACGTGATCGAATAGTCGTGCTGAATGCGGGCAATATTCGATTTGAAGTTCTGAGCGAAAACATCAAAGTTTGTGAACGGCAGTGGAAGGATGGGAAATTCGCCCGCCAGCCGCTCGGTATCCCGCCGTGAAAAACTGAATGATAAACGCTGCTTACTTGTCAAAACAAAATCGGTTTTGATCGTATATTGATTGGTATCTGTTGGTCGAAGGCCTGACGCGTCATAGTTTTCAAAAATTCCAGGTCGGTTCGGCAACGGAAAACGTTGGAGGATCGCAAATCCCGCGGGATCGATCGACGATTGCGGTATGATGTTGCCCGCAAAAGCGGTTCGCGTTGACGACGGCTGACGCGGGTCGTAGATGCGAATGGGCTGTCCGCCGTTGATACGGATCACATTCGGATCCGTGGTGTTCAGAAGCTCACTGAAGTCGCCGTTTCGCATCCTTAGAGTAGGAACGGTAACTGTTCGGTTCTGTCCCTCGCGCAGCCGATATCCCTCGTAGTGAAAAAAGAAAAACGCTCGGTCTTTCAAACTGCGAACGAGCGGCGTCCCGTCGCCAAAGGCCGGAAGGTATATCGGGCCGCCGATGTTGAATCCGTAATTGTTTCGGTTGTCCCGATTGCGACAGTCGTCCCGCGCGCAACGTGCGTTCGTATCAATATCGGCGGCATTAAGTTTTTCATTACGCAGATAATCGTATGCTTCGCCGTGGAACTCATTAGTACCAGACCTAAGGGTAAAGTTAACCACGCCTCCGGATGAATTTCCGAATTCTGCAGAATAGCTGTTAGTCGAAATAGTGAACTCTTGAAATGCGTTCGGGCTGGGGGCGGTTTCACTAAAAAAGGTACCGTTCTGCGTACGGCGGACGCTCGCCCCGTCGATCAGTATCTCCGTCCCGCTTGCTTGGCCACCGCTCACCCGAAATTTAGAGGTATTTGTCGACCCTTCGCTGTTTGCTGAGCCGACGTTGCTGTCTAGGAAGATGAACGAGAGCGGCGTTCGACCGTCCGATTCTCCACCAGTCAGCAGCGGCAGTTCTCTGACCTGGCGTTCGCTAACCGTCGTTTGCCGAACCGGCGTATCGGTATTGATCTGTACGCCCTCGGCATTGATCGTAACGACATTTCCGGTAACCTCGCCGAGTTGAAGCTTCACAACGATGGATTGCGTGCCCTGAACATCCACTTTGATGTTTTCGATCGAAGTGCGGGAGAAGCCAGCCGCTTCAACCGTCAGAGTATAGAGGCCGGATTTTATCTCAGGAAATACAAAAATTCCTTCGCTGCCAGTGGCAGACTCACGGCTTTCTCCGTTCTCAACTCCGGTCAGAACGAGTTTCGCGTTTGCGACGACCGCATCATTGGGGTCCGTTACCGTTCCGCGAACGGTTCCGCGATCACTCTGCGCGATCGCGGAAGTGATGCCGAGAACGAAAAGTAAAAGCAATGCAGCGGTTAGTTTAGACGTCGTCATATTCAACTCCAGATGAAAGGCAGTAGATACAAAATCAAATGGCGCGAACGCCGACTGATACTTAGTTCAACGATGTTCACAAAGAGTCTGAAGGTCTGCCATCGCTAAACCTTAGTAGTCGATTTCCCGAAAATTAACTATCTGACCGAAAAATCTAACAATGTAATCGTTTGCGTAAGCGTTTACCTAAGTGCGTATATACTATGCGCACGATTGTTAGACTGTCAATAAGAAACTGATTGGGCCTAAAATCACATAACCTACTGAGGCGGGATACAGAAATGAAAGACTTGCTAGCGTGGATTCTCTTGACCACTTGGTCCGCGGGCGGAATGTTCGCTCAGACGCAGCCGATGGGCGGGGTCTCCACTGGCGAAGCGAAAAGTTACGCCACTAAGCGCACTACCGGGATCATTGATGAAAAAGCTCCAAGGATCTATGAAGACATAACAGCGAGCACGGCAATAAATAGTTTTCGGTGCACCTCAGGCAATAAAGAGAAGAATTATATTATTGAAACGACTGCGTGCACCGTCGCCGTTTTCGATTACGATAACGATGGCCGGCCAGATATTTATCTTCTGAACGGTTCGACGATGAATATCGAACGCGGGCAAGAGAAACCGGTAAAGTCTGCTCTTTTCCGCAATTTGGGCAACTGGAAATTCGAGGATGTCACCAACAAGGCCGGGCTCACAAATGATCGCTGGGGAATGGGCGTATCGGTTGCGGACTACGACAACGATGGAGATGCGGATCTCTTTGTCAGCAATTTCGGCGTACCTAGGCTCTACCGCAACAATGGAAACGGAACGTTTACGGATGTTGCGGTACAGGCCGGCCTGGCGCTCAAGGGTTGGCACACTGGCGCTACTTTTGGTGATTTCAATAAGGACGGAAGGCTAGATCTATTCGTCCCCGCTTATCTGCATTTCGACTTGCAAGATCTGCCCGCTTCCCCAAGCGATACGACCAAAGAAAGTACAAGCGGGAAAGTCCCATGCTCGTTTCGTGGACAGCCCGTTATGTGCGGGCCGCGTGGTTTAAAGGGTGAAAAAGACAGGCTCTTCCGTCAAGCAAAAGACGGTACCTTTGAGGATGTATCAACGGTGGCTGGCGTGACGGATGAAGGCGAGTATTATGGTTTTTCATCGGTTTTCATCGATATCGACAACGATCGCGACCTAGACCTGCTCGTCGTTAATGATTCAACTCCCAAGCAGCTTTACGTCAATCAGGGGGACGGCACGTTTTTGGAAACCGGATACGCTTCGGGTATCGCCCTAAATGAAAACGGGCGTGAGCAGGCTGGAATGGGTTTAGCGGTCGGTGATTACGACAACGACGGGTTAGTCGACTTTCACATTACTAATTTCTCGGATGATTCCAATACGCTCTACCATAACGACGGCGAGGGGAATTTTACCGACATTACTTTTCAAGCAGGAATCGGCGAACCTACAACTCCATTTTTAGGCTGGGGGACCGCTTTTGTCGACTTCGATAATGACGGTTGGAAAGACATTATTGTCGCTAATGGCCACGTTTATCCCGCGGTTGACAATTTTCAGTGGGGAACAAGTTACGCCCAACAAATGCTTCTCTTCAAAAACACGCGAACAAAGCCCGGACAAATCAAATTTGACAGGGTTGCCGCTGCTCCGAACAGTGGTTTAAGTTTATCGATCACCGCCCGGGGAACGGCGACCGCCGATTTGGACGGCGATGGAAAACTCGATCTCATCGTCGCGAATTCGGGTGCCGCTCCAACGCTTTTGCGAAACGTGTCTCCGGGCAAAAATAATTGGCTGAAACTCAAATTGATCGGCGATGTTTCGGCAAGGACGCCAAAGGACGCGATCGGCTCGACCGTTTACGTGACCACCGGCAAACTTCGCCAACGTTTCGACCTTACGAGTGGTGCAAATTACGCCTCCCAAGACGAGCAGATTATTCACGTAGGAATCGGCGAAGCTTCTAAAATTGATAAGCTCGAAGTATTTTGGGCGAACGGGCAGACGGAAACGTTTCCGGTTGAAGGCATCAACAAACTTCTCACTCTCAAACAAAATGAACGGTCTAAATGACCTATGTGAGAATCGTGAAATCATTCTTCCCGGATCAAATGATACCGGTCGATCGGCGGATTTTTGAGTGTTTGAACTTTTCCGCTTCCCCATCGGATTTCGATCTGTCTCACTGAAGCGGAATTTCCAAGTCCCACAAGAATCCGCGGGTCGTTGGCGGCTAGATAGCTCCCCGAATTACTAGCGTCGAAGAACTGCTTTTTCCCCGCAGCGTCCGTTACAATAACTTTCCCGCCTTCGCCATTTGGGGCACTCTTCCCTCCTCGCAGGGCGATTCCGATCCAATGGTTCCTAGTGCCGTTATTTCGCAGAATAACGGGCGCGCCGTTGATTTGCGAGATAATGATGTCTATGTCGCCGTCATTGTCCAAATCGCCGGCCGCCAGGCCGCGAGCGGCAAGATCCCTCTTGAAAACTTCGCCGGACGCGAATGAAATATTTTGAAAGCCCTTGTCAGCATTACGCATCAAAAGGGGGGCCTGCTTGTATTTCAAAAGCGAGTTCGTCGTCTCGATCGTGTCGAGAACGTGGCTTTGTGCGACGACGAGATCGCGCCGACCATCGTTGTCCGCGTCTATCCATTTTACGCCCCAACCGGAACCGAGAATAGTGATCAGCCCCACGCCGCTCGACTGAGTTACATAGTCGAATATAGACTCGCCTGTATTGCGATAAAGCGGATACGTTTCGTTCGAGAGTGCAGTGACGAAGACGTCTTGCTTGCCGTCGGCGTCATAATCTGCGACGTCAACACCCATTCCCGAAAAGTATTTTCCATTTCCGTCAAAAGCAACACCGGCGACGAGTGCCGTATCTTCAAATCGTCCGTTGCCCAGATTGCGAAATAATTGCTGCTCGCTGTTATCGTTTGCAATAAAAATGTCCGTCCAGCCGTCGTCGTCAAAATCCGCGAAAGCCACCCCCAGAGATTTTCCTTTGGTTTGCGTGATGAGCGATTTCTCGGAGACATCTTCAAACGTGCCGTCCACTTTCTGGTGAAATAAGAGAGCGGTCGTAGCCTTAAAATTGTCCGGATGACAGTAGGCTCGAGAACCCGGTCGCGCATCACCGCAGACGAGAGATCCCGTCCCAAAATCCCATACAACGTAGCGTGTAACCAGTAGATCCAGTCGCCCGTCGCTGTCATAATCAAAAAACCCGGCACTCGTCGGCCAGCCATCGACTCTGACGCCCACTCTAGTTCCTACGTCCCAAAAAGTTCGATCCCCGTTGTTTCGGTAAAGGATCGCACCGCCGTAGTGCGTTACAAACAGGTCCGCGAAGCCGTCCCTATTATAGTCGCCAACTGCCACACCGAAGCCATAGCCAGTGCCACTCAGGCCGGCTTCAACTGTCGTGTCCTCAAAGGTTCCGTCGGCCTTTTGCCGATACAACCGGTTCCAAAACTTCGGCGCTTGCTTATCCGGCGCTTTTCCCTTGGGCATCGGGTCAAGCAGTTGTGCGCCGTTTGTGAAAAAGACATCCAGTCGGCCGTCGTTGTCGTAGTCGATCAAACCTACACCGCCGCCCATAGTCTCAAGCAGATATTTTTGCGAAGTTGATGAGGCTTCGTGCTTAAAACCTATGCCCGCGGTACTGGTAATGTCGGTGAATGTGACCGGGGAAGGATATTGCGGTGCGGTTGTGGCGGGACGTACCGCTGCAGTCGAGTTATAAGGTTTTCCGGTCTGGCCTGCTTGCGAAAGCAATGTCATAGGGATTAGGCAAAACGCACCTGTCAACAAGATTCTTGATAACCGGAAAAGCATCTCTCTAGTTTACTTTAAATAGTTTCGCCGTCCTTGGTCTGTCCTATGTCTCTGAGACAACAACGGCGCGCAATATAGGAAGTTGAGCGGTAATCGAATTGAAATTCGCGCGGATCCAGAAAAATAGACCGGCATCAACAATTACTCCCAATACGAAGATCGAGACACCCCATAGGCCACTCTGACGAGCCGAACTGGATTCAAATCGTGATTGAACGTTCTTTAGTTGGTGGCCTTCCAACTCTCATTCAGCGGTCCTAGACTTAACGAAAGTGGGTAGAGAAGGCAAACCGGTTAAAGAGGTCCAGCAGCTTCCTTATCAGTCGGATGGACTATCGCCGGCCCGCTGGATTTCAGTGCTCACAATTCGAGTTTCAACTAGATACAAATAGGTAAATAAGGAAAAAGGCGTCCGATTTGGACGCCTTAACTTATTGAAATCTATTGGTGATCCGAGCAGGACTCGAACCTGCGACCCAGTGGTTAAAAGCCACTTGCTCTACCGACTGAGCTATCGGACCACACGACGCGGACGAGCCGTGTCGAATTGAACATTTTACTTATTGAGATCGGATATCGCAAGTTCCATGCGGATATTCGCGCGAACAAAATGCGAATTCGGATCGAGCGGGATCTTCTTAAAACCGAATTTCCGATAGAGATTGATCGCCGCTTCTTGTTTCGTGTTGGACTCAAGAATGATAGTCGCCGCACCTTTTGAGCGTGCAAACTCGACGCATGCCTCCATCAACTTATCTCCGACTCCGTGACCTCTCGCTTCTGGGGCTACAGCCATTTTCGCAAGTTCGAAAGAAACCTCGCCATATGGGATCATCGCAACCGTGCCGATAGCGACGCCGCCTTTGACAGCAAAAAAGATCTGTCCGCCGAGATCAACAACACTTTCCAGTGGACGATCTAAAACTTCGTGATCGTGGTCCTCGATGCCGTACGACTTCTCGATCCATTCATAGTTCAGCCGGCCGAAATCTTCCGCAAACTGATCTTGAAATCCAACTATGTCGACTTCTGACATACGGCTATCAACGCGGCCAACTATTCCGTAAACCACGCTTCCATCACCGAGTCTTTCAGGATTACCGTCTGGTCGCGCTCTGGTCCGGTTGAGATCAGTCCGATCTCAACTCCCACCTGATCCGACAGGAATCGAACGTACTTTTGAGCGAGTTCCGGAAGCGTGTCAAATTCGGTAACGCCAACGGTATCGCTATTCCAGCCCTCCAAGGTTTCGTATACCGGTTTGATCTTCCGCAGTTCGTGCGAGTCTGCCGGAAAGGTGTCGACACGCTCACCATCGATCTCGTAGCCAACACATACCTTGATCTCCTCAAGGGCATCGAGTACGTCGAGCTTGGTCAGAGCGATCGAATCGAATCCGTTGAGTTCGGCCGCATATCGAGTCGCAACCGCATCGAACCATCCACACCGACGCGGACGCCGCGTGACTGAGCCATACTCGTTTCCGCGTTCGCGAATGAGGTGGGCCATTGACTCTTCCTCGTCCAGCATCTCGGTCGGGAACGGCCCTTCGCCAACTCGAGTTGCATAGGTCCGCACGATCCCAAGGACGCCTGTGATGTGATGCGGGGGAATGCCCGCACCCACCGATGCTCCACCGGCAGTCGGGTTCGAAGAGGTAACGTAGGGATACGTCCCGTGATCAACGTCGAGCAACGTCGCCTGTGCCCCTTCGAGAAGGATCTTCTTGTTTGATTTCTTCGCTTCCGAAAGGAAATGGGACGTCTCGGTAACGAATGGTCGCAGGCGTTCTATCAGCGGCGTGATCTCTTCAAGAATTTCGTCGGCCCGGAGCGGTTGACTGCCGAACAGAGCAATAATTCGGTTAGCTTCTTCAAGATTCCGCTCGACTCTTAGTTTCAGAATGTCCGGAGACAACGCATCCGCAACCCGAATACCGCGACGACCGGCTTTGTCTTCATATGCAGGCCCGATCCCCCGAAGTGTTGTTCCGATCTTCTCGTTACCGAGGCGCTCTTCTGATGTGTGATCGAGAGCTCTGTGATACGGCATGATCAGGTGAGCCCGTGACGAAACCTTTAGGCGATCCGGCGTAACCTCGATTCCCTGTTGGGCGATCTGATCGACCTCCTCGAAGAAAGCTTTGGGATCGATCACCATTCCGTTGCCGAGGACGCAGATCTTATCCGGATGAATGATTCCCGACGGCAGCAATCGAAGTACGAATGCCTTGTCGCCCACGTAAACGCTATGCCCGGCATTATGGCCTCCCTGATATCTCGCCACGATATCAAACCGATCCGCCAGCAGGTCGACAACCTTACCCTTTCCCTCGTCGCCCCATTGAGCTCCGATAATCACAATGATCATAAATTGTTGTTGTAATCGTCAGTCCGGACTTGGAGGTCGGGTAAATTCGTTGAGGATTACGGCTCATTCTACCAAAGCCGCGGGTCTTCTGCGAGTAGCCCGAAGACAAGGAAATCATGGGGGCTCCCATTCAGTACTTCGACCTGACGCAGGGTCCCTTCCAGCCTAAATCCGAGGCGCTTGGCAACTGCTGCGCTGCGCGAATTCTCGGAGGAACATCGGATCTCGACGCGATTCATCTCGAGCGCCCCGAACGCATAATTGATCATCGCCTGACTGGCTCGGGTAATAACTCCCTTCCCTTCAGCCTCGCGGTCGATCCAATAGCCGATCTCACACACGCGGGCCGTCCAGTCGAGCCGATTGAATCCCGTCGACCCGATCAGAACGCCGTCGCGAACCACGGCCAGAGCGAGTGTGTTTTGGTTAAGGCGATTCTTGATCGCCTCGACAATAAACTTATGGGCGTGGTCGATCGAATAGTCATCTGTCATCCATTGCATGTATGTCTGCAGGTGTTTCCGGTTTCGAAGAACGATCTCGAGGGCCCCGGCTACGTCATCTTCCCGCCAGGCCCGCAACGCGAAGTCGCCAAGTGGGAATTCAGTTTTTAACTCCTTGTCCATTCGTAAAGCTCGACGTACTTACGAGCCGCATTCTCCCAAGAGTTATCTACGGCCATTCCGTTCCGCTGGATCTTTGTCCAGGTGTCCTTGTCAGCGTATGCGAATAGAGCCTCGTAGATCTTCTCCAAAAATCGATCCGCTCGATACGGGCCGAATTTGAATCCGTTACCGGTGCCAGATGCGGCATCCCAATTCTGTACAGTGTCATCGAGCCCACCAGTGGCGCGAACGATCGGGACAGTACCATATCGAAGTGAGTACATCTGATTTAATCCGCACGGCTCGAACTTAGACGGCATCATGAACATGTCCGATCCGGCTTCGATCAGATGAGCTAGCGGTTCGCTATAGCCACGATAGATTCCGACTCGATTCGGAGCAAGGTCATGCAGCCTTTGCCAGAAATCCTCGTACTGCTTTTCCCCGGAACCCAGAGAGATAATAAACGCTCCTGCGGCGAGAACTTCGCCCGCGACCTGCATCATCAAGTCGATCCCTTTCTGGCCCGTCAGCCGAGTGATGTTCGCGATCACGGGACGGTCGAGCTCGACCGGAAGCAAAAACCGCTCGAGCATCGAACGCTTACACTCACGCTTACCTGACAGATCGTCGATCGAAAAAGCCGCGGGCAACTCGGGATCCATAGCCGGATCCCAAACTTCATAGTCGACACCGTTGGTTATCCCGAACAGCCGGTCCGCTCTCTGCCGCGTAAGCCATTCCAACCCGTAACCGAATTCCGAGGTTTGGATCTCATATCCATAGCGGCGGGAGACGGTTGAGAGCACGTCCGAAGTCTCCAGTCCCGCCTTCATAGCAGACGCATATCCATCCGATGCAAAAGCATTCCGCGCAAACTGAGACCTAAACCCAAACTTCCAAAGCTCGCTCGCACTGAAACCACCCTGATAGGCCATATTGTGGATCGAGAACACCGTCCGAGTGCTGCGCCAGTACTCATCCAATTTTCGGAGTTCGACGATCTCAACAGCCGCAAATCCGCAGTGCCAGTCGTTCAAATGAACGATATCCGGCGCCCCTCCGATCCGTTTAAGCAGAACTAACGCCGCATGATTAAAAAACGCAAACCGCTCATGGTCTTCGTTATATCCGTAGATGGAGTCACGATGAAAAAGCGACGGAGCGTCAATCAAGAACGTCGGCGATCCATTCGCCTCGCTATAGAACGCTTTAGCTTGATAAACTCCGCCTCGCCAATCGACGTTCAGATCATGGATCGCCGTTTCCCACAGATATTCATCCTTAGTTTGCCAATAGCACGGTGTGACCAGAACAGAATCGATCCCAACGGCTTTCAAAGCCTTTGGCAACGCCCCAGCAACGTCCCCAAGCCCACCGGTCTTTGAGTAAGGTACAGCTTCAGCTGAGATGACGGCTACACGCATATCTGATTCGAAACAGAATTAGATTTTACAGGGCATTCATCAGACGTACAAAAGACTCGGCTGAGAATGCAAAACGCCAGGTCATGACCCGGCGCCTTGTAGTTTGAAACTGGACCAATCTTTATGTCTGCATGGACGCAAGAAACTCGGCGTTCGTCTTGGTCTTGCTAAGACGTTCGAGTACGACTTCCATCTGCTCGACAGGTGAAAGCGGGTTAAGTACCCGCCGCATGACCCAGACACGATTGAGGTCTTCCTTGCTAAGAAGCAATTCTTCCTTTCGCGTACCCGATCTTTGAAGATCGATCGCCGGGAAAAGGCGCTTGTCGGAAAGACGTCGGTCAAGGTGAATCTCGGAGTTACCGGTTCCCTTGAACTCCTCGAAGATCACGTCGTCCATACGCGATCCCGTATCGATCAACGCCGTAGCGATAATAGTAAGTGACCCGCCTTCTTCAATGTTTCGCGCAGCACCGAAGAAGCGTTTCGGACGCTGCAGAGCATTTGAATCAATACCACCCGAAAGAATTTTGCCTGATGGCGGAACCACTGAGTTATGAGCACGCGCAAGGCGCGTGATCGAATCAAGCAAGATAACAACATCTCGCTTGTGTTCGACGAGTCGTTTCGCCTTCTCGATCACCATGTCCGCAACTTGGACGTGGCGTGTCGGCGGTTCATCAAACGTTGACGAGATCACCTCTCCGCGAACCGACCGCTGCATGTCTGTAACTTCTTCCGGCCGCTCGTCGATAAGCAGCACGATCAAGGTCGTCTCAGGATGATTTTCGGTGATCGAATTAGCAATCGTCTGGAGAAGAACGGTCTTACCAGTTCGAGGCGGTGCGACGATCAGAGCACGCTGGCCTTTACCGATCGGCGTCACGAGATCCATCACGCGGGCAGCAATGTTGTCCGGCCCGATCTCCATCTTTAACTGCTCGTCCGGGTAGAGCGGAGTTAAGTTGTCGAAGAAGATCTTCTCGCGAGATTGTTCCGGAGCCTCAAAGTTGATCGCCTCAACCTTGATGAGAGCGAAATACCGCTCTCCTTCCTTCGGAGGACGGATCTGGCCGGAGACGGTGTCACCGGTGCGGAGATCAAATTTCCGGATCTGCGAAGGGCTTACATAAATGTCGTCTGGGCCGGGGAGATAGTTGTATTCCGGAGCCCTGAGAAATCCAAACCCATCCGGCAGTGTTTCAAGCACGCCCTCGCTAAAAATCAGTCCGCTCTTTTCAGTTTGAGCCGCGAGCACCTTGAATATCAGTTCCTGCTTTCGCAGGCCTGTCGCGCCTTCAATGCCCATCTCCTTGGCGATATGCATCAGCTCGCTGATGGACATTTCCTTGAGGCCGGCTAGATTAAGGAGCTCCACCTTTTCAGAGTTTTGCTTCGATTCGCGGCGATTGTTCTCGCTCTTGGGCGATTCTTTCCCGTTGCTTGATTCGACCGCAACGACCTCGGCGGCGTCTGACTGCTCAGGCGCAGATTCCTCGGTGTCTACGATCCTTTCGAGTTCTTCTCCGGCTTGGCCGTCGTCAGATGCTGCGGCCTTCGGCTTGCGGGACGATGTGGTTTTGGTTGCCATGGTTGTGCGCTTTAGTTGTCGGTATTGGTCGATTCCACGTTTACAGTTTCAAATGTTCGGCAGGCGCTGCTTAGAAGGTTTGAATACCAAAGGTGGAGTTAATCGTATGGATTAAATATGTAGTACTACAAATGAAAAACAAGCCTTGAGCCGCCTCAAGAACCCTTGAAGTTTTAGGGATGATTACTTTCTACTACAAAAAAAGGATTAAAGCAACTATATTTTCAAGAATTTAGGGCCAATTAGCGTTCGCCGCCAGAATAGATTTCCAGACGTCGTCGCGTCCCGTGCTGGTTTCCGCTGAATATGCGATCACCTCGCTGAACTTCAGTGCCAGCCGGATCGCCTTCATCTGCCTCGGTAACTGGTTACGGCTCAGCTTATCCGCTTTTGTAGCCACCGCAATGTGCGGCTTTCCATTGAAATTGAGCCACTCATTCAGCTGGAGATCGAGTCGTGTCGGCTCATGTCTCGAATCGATCAACTGAACGCAGAGCACCAACTGCTCACGTTGGGAAAGATACTCTTCAGCCATCACACCCCAATCTGCTCGCATCGACTTCGACACCTTTGCATAGCCATATCCGGGAAGATCGACGAAGTAGAACTCATCGTTGATCAGAAAATAGTTGATCGATTGAGTTCTACCCGGTGTGTTCGAGGTCCGCGCAAGGCCTTTCCTCTGAAGCAGTGAATTGATCAGCGAAGACTTCCCCACGTTCGAACGCCCGAGAAATGCGATCTCCGGCCGACGGTCATCGACCCAGTGATCTTGCGAAAAAGCGCTTTTTACAAACTCCGCGGACGTGATCCTCATATCTACATAATACCGTCAACAAATCCAAACGCCCCGCCCGAAAGCGAGGCGTTTGCAAAGGTTGTCCTAGAACTACTCCAATGAAGTCCGCACTTCCGGAGTCACAACGTCGGGGTTCCATAGAAGCGGCGCATCCGAAACCCGTTCGGTCACCGCACTGTCCAGCGCATATTTCAATACCTCATCGACCGTATCAACCAGGTGAACCGTGAGGTCGTCCCTGACCTCTTCAGGAACATCAGCCAGATCCTTTTCATTCTCTTTAGAAATGATCAGGGTCCGAAGTCCGAACCGATGCGCCGCCAGAAGTTTCTCTTTAACGCCGCCGATCGGTAAGACCTTTCCCCGAAGAGTTATCTCACCGGTCATCGCCACATCATGCCGAGCAACTCGGCGCGTAAGCGCAGAAACCATAGCAGTCGCGATCGTGATACCTGCACTCGGCCCGTCCTTAGGGATCGCTCCTTCGGGAACGTGGATATGAAGATCCTTTTCACGGAAATCCTTAGGATCGATACCCAAAGCTTCAGCCCGCGATCGAACGCATGTAAGAGCAGCCCTCGCAGACTCTTGCATAACTTCGCCAAGCTTACCAGTGAGAGTAACGTCCCCCTTGCCGTCAACGAGGGTGGCTTCGACCTGAAGAACGTCTCCGCCAACCTCAGTCCACGCGAGACCGTTAACTAGCCCGATCTCACTTTTCCGAGCGATGTCCTGCTTGCGGAATCGTATCGTGCCAAGCAGTTCACGAACCTTCTCGGAATTGATAATGACCTTGAAGGCTTCCTTATCATCAGTAGCGACAAACTTGCGGGCGATCTTTCTTAGGCACGAGCCGATCTCGCGTTCCAGGTTCCTAACTCCGGCCTCGCGCGTGTAATGGCGGATAATTTCAAGAACACCGTCGTCTGTAAAGGTCACTTTCTCTGGATTAATACCGGTATTCTCACATTGCTTCGCGATCAAATGCCGTTTTGCGATCTCAACCTTCTCACGCTCTGTGTATCCCGAGAGACTTAGGATCTCAAGTCTATCCTGAAGCGGTGCCGGGATCGTGTGGAGCACGTTTGACGTGGCAATAAAAAACACGTTCGACAGATCGTAATCGACGTCCAGATAATGGTCGCGAAACGTGTGATTTTGCTCAGGATCTAAGACTTCCAGCAACGCCGCAGACGGATCGCCGCGGAAGTCTCGGCCAAGCTTATCAACTTCGTCGAGCAAGATGACCGGATTCACCGTACCCGCCCGCTTCATCAACTGGACGATCTGGCCAGGCAGCGCTCCGATGTAAGTTCGGCGATGCCCGCGGATCTCAGCTTCATCGTGAACCCCGCCGAGAGCCAGCCGGACGAACTTCCTTCCTGTCGCATTCGCGATGGACTTTCCGAGCGACGTCTTACCTACCCCGGGGGGCCCGACAAAGCATAGGATCGTTCCCTTCGGATTCTTGACCAACTGCCTAACAGCGAGAAATTCAAGAATGCGTTCTTTGATCTTCTCAAGCCCGTAATGATCTTCGTTAAGCGTGTCTTCAGCCTCCTGAAGGTCATTAAGCTCGTCCGATCTATCCTTCCACGGTACGTTTACGAGCCAATCAATGTAAGTCCGCGAGACTGTACTCTCAGCAGACATTGGCGGCATCGATTCGAGGCGTGACATTTCCTGCAACGCCTTCTCCTTTGCCTCGACCGACATGCCAACTTCCTCGATCTTCTTCTTCAGATCTTCGAGCTCCGCCTTGTCGTCCTTTCGTCCGAGTTCTTTGTGGATAGCCTTGATCTGCTCGTTCAGATAATACTCGCGCTGGTGCTTGTCCATCTGCTTTTTTGTGCGGGCATGGATGGCACGATCCAGCTGTCGCTTTTCGATCTCGGCCTCAAGCACGTCTACGAGCTTTTGAAACCGCTCGGGAACGGAGACCGTCTCAAGCAAAACCTGCTTTTCCTCGACGCTGATGCGAAGATGTGACGACATCGAATCGGCTATCTGCGTGGCTGAGATACCCCGGAGCGATGCGTGCAAGGCATCCGTGTAAGCATCAGGCGAAACTCGAAGGAGCTGTTCAACCAACCCATGTATCTTTTGCAGCAGGCCGTCCGTACGGTAGCCTGATTCGTCGCTCGACGCGATCTTGCGAACGTGTGCGTGGAATACGCCGTCGGGGTCCTGATCTATACGAACCGATTGGCCTCGCTCCCGGCCTTCCACAACAACCTTGATCTGTCCGTTATCCTGACGCTGTGCTTGCAGGATCCGCCCGATCGTACCTGTCGCATAGATTTGGTCGGGATTTGGCTCATCGATCGTCGCGTCATGCTGCGTCGCAAGAAAGATGTCGCGCTCACCCGACATCGCCTCTTCGAGTGCCTTGACCGAACTCGGTCGACCGATTTTAAACGCAACCTTCGTGAACGGGAAAATGACGACATCCCGGATTGGTACCATCGCATATCGCTTAATGTCCGATGGCATCTGATCGCTGAATTCCTGCATAGGTTTGGGGTATCAATGAGTCGCGAACGAAATAAGTTGAACGGAATATGGGCTATTTCAATTAACGCAAAATTAACGCTCAAAAGCAATCGCATCTTGTCGGAGCATTGCGAATGAATAAACGTAAGTTTGCGGAAATCAAACGACGATTAACGACCTTATTCTAGAAATAAACTCTTGCCTCGCCCTTGACCTGTTTTTCGGAAATTTCGCTATGCCTTTACTTCAAAAAAAGAAAGGATGAAAGCGAGCTTCGTTTCATAACATCTCCTTAGAGATAAGAATATCGGGCCACGATGCTGAGTTCGCCGGTATTCGAATGGCTATCTCGCGCTGACGAGAGATTCTATGGCCTTCGTAAGTTCGTCTATATCTACCGGTTTAGCCATGTGCATTTGGAAGCCCGACGAGATCGCTCGGTCCCCATCCTCAGACCGGGCCATTGCCGTCAAGGCAATCGCGGGAAGATCTGAAATTTCCGTCGTCTCCATTTCTCGGATCCGCTTGATCAGCGAGTATCCGTCCTCGTCCGGCATTGTAATGTCAGACAAGACGACATTTGGGAGCCACTTCGCAAGAGAATCCATCGCCTCGGAAACCGAATACGCATTCCGGGTCTCTGCTCCCACACCTCGTAGCGCGTAATGCAGCATCTCGGCCGCATCCGGATCGTCCTCGACAATCAAGATGCGGACGTCTTCCAGAGGTACTGTGTCAGGCTTAGGATCGACCGTGATCACGTTGACTTCGCCGCCGGAATGCTGAAAGATGTCGTCCAAAACGGCCTCGGTCAAAGGCAAATGAAGAGTGAACTCAGAGCCCTTCCCTGATCCCTCGCTCGTTACCGATACGGACCCGCCATGGAGTACCGCAAGGTTACTCACTATTGCGAGGCCCAACCCTAGCCCTCGATGTCGTCGTGTACTGGTACTGTCCCCTTGACGAAATCGGTCGAAGACATGCGGTAGAAAAGCAGGTTCTATCCCCTGTCCATTATCGCGGACAGATATTTGCACTTCGTTATCGGTCGTATCGACCCTCACTTCCACTTTTCCATTCTCAGGCGTGAACTTCATCGCATTCACCAATAAATTCCAAACGATTTGCTGAACACGTTCTGCGTCACAAGTTGCTTCAATGTCTTCCGAACGAAAGTCGATCGTCAGATTGATAGACTTCGCCACGGCTTGCGGCCTGACGATCTCCACAGCCGCCTCCACTACTGATCGAATGGAAGTAGGAACGAGATCCAACGGAAAATTGCCCGTGATCAGTCGCGACATATCCAGCAGATCGTCTATCAATTGAGCTTGAGCCTGAGAGTTCCGAAATATTGTCTCGAGGGCCGCCTGCTGCCTCTCTTCGTCAAGAGACTGACGTCGCATTATCTGGGCCCAGCCTAATATCGAATTGAGCGGCGTTCGTAACTCATGCGATACCGTGGCGAGAAATTCGTCTTTGAGTCGGCTTGCCCGCTCAGCCTGTTGTCGAAGTGTCATCTCCTGCGTCAGCAGCCTTTCCCTTTCAAACTCCACCCTCTGACGCTGCATAAACTGGCCGATCTCGCTGCCGATCGCTTCGAACATGTGAATGAGTTCGGGTACCTCATCAATTACCGAAGTCGAAAAGAACTCGATCATGCCGAAAAATTCGTCTTTCATCCTGATCGGCATTCCGATCGCACTGTTGAAACCGGCTGCCGCAGCCAGTTGAATCCGTGGGAAACGGTCGTCTCGTCCCGACAGCGGGGACCAAACAGGCGCTTGAAATTCCCAGACGACGCCTGGAAGCCCGGTGCCCTTCTCGAACGACTTATTCAGGCACGATCTAACGAATAGCTCGATCGCGGGTGAGACCTTCGTGACCTCGGTATGCTTACATTCGATCGAATCGAAATCTTCGGTGACGAGCCACAAAGAGCTCACCTCGGCTCCGATATATGTACAAAATGCTTCTCGCTGAGGCTATCAGTCCCCTCGAGGCCCGAAAAGCGGTCGAGTGTGGATTTGTCACCGAACAGCTGATCCTCAACGGCCCGGCCAAATGGTGGCGGCGTGAACAACTACCGACGGGTACATACAAAGCGGTTTTTTGCGATTCAGGAGCCGAGCTTGAACGGGTAGTTGCCGAAGTGGAAAGGGGCGAGTTCAGTTCGAAAGCGATCGGCGTTCGGTTGCGGACACCGAATATGTCTCGCGTTTCGGAATTCCCATCGACTCGCCTGAGCTTTTCGAGGCAATGATCAAAGCGATCCGAACGATCCCGCCGGCTGTAGATTTCGGAGTTATTTTCACTTAGCGAGCAGCAACATTGGCGTCGGTCAATGGGGACATCTTTTTGAATCGGTGCTGAAATGGTGCTCGTCGATCGAAGCGCTTTCAGGCCGCGTGATCAAGCTTCTCGACATTGGAGGAGGCTGGTTCCCCGGGGATTGGCAGCGAGAAGATGGACGTCAAGAGAAAATACTTCGCCTGGTGAGTTCACGGCTCCACGGGGTGGAAGAGGTCGTCGCTGAGCCTGGCAAGGCACTTGCCCAATCCGCGATGGCTCTCGCCATGAGCGTCCTTGAGATCCGCAATTACATAGGCGGTTCGTCCGAGGCGGTAATGGATGGGTCCATCGCCGAACTGCCCATGTACGCCTTTCAGCCGCATCGCATTTTGTCGCACGAGGCCGCGTCCGGCAAGTGGAAACCGCTCGAACGCGGAAAAACACTGCTTCTCGGGCGACTCTGCATGGAGCACGATATTGTCGCCTCGGATGTCGCCCTTCCCGACACTTTAATGGAAGGCGATATTTTGGTTTTTTGTGATACCGGAGCTTACGACAGGAGCATGAGCTATGTATTTGGATGCGGTTAAAATGAACGGACACGTTGCGGAAGTTGTGTCTACCGATCGGTCTCCTTACAGCGAGCCGGTTTACTCGGCTTGGAAGCATTGGGAACCAACCCTGATCTCACATCACGGCAGTGCATGCTGTGAGATAGCCCGTGAATGGGTAGGGTCATTTGACCAATCCGTCCTCAACGGAGCGAGTCCGCTGACCGGCCCTCGGTGGCTTGGAAATC